>CAZLTR010000231.1:0-5363 GCA_964562415.1 uncultured Hyunsoonleella sp.
AGTGGATAATCCTTACTTAGATGATTTCTACAATCAAATGGAACGTTGGAGTTTTAACCTCCAAGTGTATTTCCTAAACAGCAGATTTCGTCAAGTTTTACAAATTAGAAAAAGCGGAAAAGACATTATACAAGACCGTACCATTTATGAAGATGCGCATATCTTTGCACCCAATCTACATGCTATGGGCTTGATGACCAATAGAGACTACGAGAACTACAGGTCTCTATTTGATTTAATGGCCTCTTTAGTACAGGGTCCAGATTTACTTATCTATTTGCGCAGTTCTATTCCTAATCTGGTATCACAATTCCACTAACGTGGAAGAGATTACGAGAACTCTATTAGTATTGATTATTTAAGCCGTTTAAACGAACGCTACGAAGCTTGGATTCATAATTACTCAAAGGGAAAATTACTCATTATAGATGTTGATAATTTAAATTTTGTTGATAAGCCTGAAGATCTGGGACATGTTATTAATACTATAGATGCCGAAATTAATGGTCTTTTTTAACCTAACGTTTTTACGTTAAAACTATACTAAAACAAGGTGTATCTTGTATATTAATTTATTTCTTAGCACTAATTTGTAATGAATGCTAGCCACAACCGCCTAAATCTTTAGCGCTAATTAAGTTTTTAAGATGAAAAAAACACTATTTCTACTCCTTTGTCTTTGTACAAGTCTTGGATTTTCTCAAATTTTCAACCCTGTGACATGGGAAACGAAAACAGAAAAAATATCTGATACGGAATATAAACTCATTTCTATTGCTAAGGTCGAAAAGGGCTGGCATTTGTACGCACAAGAGATTCCTGAATTTGGTCCTGTGGCTACCGCGTTTACTTACGATAATGACGCTTCTGATTTTACACTTAATGGAAAAACCATTGAAGAAAAAGGCATCTCTATATTCGATCCTGTTTTTGAAATGCAGATTACCTATTTTGAAGGAGAAGTCCAATTTGAACAAGCTATAACAGTAACTAAAAATATAACTAAAGTTACGGGATCTGTACTGTTCATGGCCTGTGACGATGAAAAATGTACGCCACCTACAGATGCGCCTTTAATCTTTAACTTAAAACAGTTGCCACAAACCAATGGCGCTGAAAACTCTAAAAAAAAAACGCTAATTGATAATACAGAAGCTCATAAAATACTTTACGGAATAACCCCAGAAAATATATCATTAATAGATAATGATCTCCAAAAGACGAAATCATTATGGGTTATTTTCGGTTTAGGTTTTGTCGGTGGTTTACTCGCGCTTTTAACGCCTTGTGTTTTCCCAATGATACCGCTTACCGTAAGTTTTTTTACAAAAAGAAATACGAGTTCTAAAAAATCAGGTGTAGGAAAAGCAATACTTTATGGTTTTTTTATACTCTTTGTATACCTCCTTTTAAGCATACCTTTCCATTTATTAGATTCTGTTAATCCAGATATATTGAATGAAATCTCTACCAATGTTTGGTTGAACGTTATATTTTTTATTGTATTTATTTTCTTTGCGTTCTCCTTTTTTGGGTATTACGAACTCACCTTACCAGCAAGTTGGACTACAAAAACAACGCAAGGCGAAAACGCAGGAGGTCTTATCGGTATCTTTTTTATGGCACTTACCTTAGCGATAGTATCGTTTTCATGTACGGGTCCTATCTTAGGCTCTTTACTAGCAGGTTCTTTAACAGCTGATGGCGGTGGCGCTTGGCAACTTACCGCTGGTATGGCAGGATTTGGTGTTGCTCTAGGACTTCCATTTGCTTTATTCGCCATGTTTCCTAACATGTTAAATGCCTTACCCAAATCTGGCGGTTGGCTCAACACAACTAAAGTTGTTTTAGGCTTTCTTGAATTGGCGCTTGCCTTTAAATTTTTATCCAATGCCGATTTAGTAGCGCATTGGAACATTTTAAAAATCGAGCCTTTTCTCATTCTATGGATTGTTATTTTCTCAGGATTGGCCCTATACCTATTTGGTAAACTTAAATTCCCACATGATGGCCCCATTAAAAAATTATCTTTCTTAAGACTCTCTTTTGGTGTTTTAACAGGTTTATTTGTTCTATATCTTACATCAGGTTTTAGAATAAATAAAGAAACAAAAACATTTACATCTTTAACTTTACTAAGTGGTTTAGCACCTCCTGTAAGTTATAGTTTCTTTTTACCTAGCTCCAAAACAAACAATCTAAAAACGTTTAAAGATTTAAAACAAGGCATCTCTTATGCAAAACAAGTTAACAAGCCCATTATGATTGATTTTACTGGATATGCTTGTGTAAATTGTAGAAAAATGGAAGAGCATGTATGGTCGAAAAAAGAGATTGCTAATTATTTAAAAAATGATTTTGTTATTATTTCTCTTTACGTAGACGATAAAAAAGCACTTCCTAAACAAGAACAACTTGAGGTAAGCAGGAGTAACGGTATTGGAGGTAATAGATTGCTTAAAAATTACGGTCACAAATGGGCTCATTTTCAAACACATTTTTTTGGATCTAACTCTCAACCCTATTATGTCCTTTTAAGCTCTGATGGCACGAAAATGTTAAATAAACCAGCAGGTTATACGCCAAATGTAAATGATTACGCCAATTTTCTTAAGAGTGGCTTAGAAGCTGCTAAGCAATAAAACCGTGCTGTCTAGCATGTGTTATGGCTTGCATACTGTTTTCCACTAACAATACTGGAATTGTATCGAAATTTTCAAATAGTTGCGTAACCCGCTTCATTTTTTTAAGATGTGCCACATTACGCAAGTAAATGGCTAATATGCGATTGGGATACGCGTTTGCAATTTCCAAATAAATACCTGGATCGTGTTCGCCACTATCACCAATTAAAATAAACTTTAAATCACTATGCATTTGCAATAGCTTTAAAATTTCTTGGTGTTTTTCAGGTAAACTCGAAGCGCTTTTTCTTCTAAAAAGTCTTGGAAAATTTCTTAAAACAATAGGGCCTTTAGGAAAGTTATTTTTCTTTAAAAAGTAATCAATATAACGGTACAAGTTCCATGGGCTATGGCTTACATAAAACACAGGGTTAGCTGCTGCTCCTGTTTTTCCTTGATGTAACAAATGGTAAAACTCTGCCGCCCCCTTCAAAGCGATACGATTACCCGCAGATTTAAAAAATGTATTATACAGTACCTGCCATTTTAAAGTAGAGGCTACTCCAGTATGCAAAATAGTATCGTCAATATCGCTAATTATTCCAAAATCTACATGAGGTGAAGGAATTAGAAACGCACCATAAAATTTATTATTAAATTGAATATGTCGTCTCTTTGGTTTATTCTTATAAGATAAGACAACTGTTACCCAACCTTCCTTATCCATATAGGCATCTAATCCATTACAAGGTGCATCAATTAAAAAATACCCCCGTTTATCTGTAACCACTTCATCTGTAGAACCATCTGGCCACTGTACTACTAGTGTTGTAGATTTAATCTCATCAGTTTCAAAACGCTTCCAAGTGTTAAGTAACAAACTAGCCAAACCTTTTTGATCTAAATCTATGTTTTCATCTTGCAAAGCTCGCCCTCTTAGATAAAAACGCTTGGAAGTACCACTGGTTTTAAAGACTATAATTTGTAATGGGTCTCTTTTAAACATCGCATAAAAATAAAACAAAAGCCACATTATATGTGGCTTAAGACTTTTATATTTTTAAAATTGTATGTATTCGCTATAATACAACCTCTTTTAGAAGGCCTACACCGTATCGTTAAACTTTAAGAGAAAAACAACAGTGTCCATTTTATACGTTTTGCTAAATGCAGTGCTTTGTGTAAGGCATACAGATGTGTTTTTCTCTTCTAAAACAATAGGTTCTTTAGACTGTTCTTCAATTATGACAGTACTTTGAGAGGTCTCAAAAATTCCAATAGGCATTTGCTGTGCCGTATAGGCAGTGACCACTTCTGTAGGTATAGCGATACTAGGTGCTATAACTAAGGCTACAACAGACATAAGCTTTAATAAAATGTTCAATGAAGGTCCAGAGGTGTCTTTAAACGGATCTCCAACCGTATCTCCTACTACGGCAGCTTTGTGAGCATCAGACCCTTTTCGTCCCTGTTCTTCTATCATCTTTTTAGCATTATCCCATGCTCCACCAGCATTAGACTGAAAAATAGCCATAAGCACACCACAAGTCGTAACTCCTGCCAAAAGTCCTCCTAACATCTCTGCACCGCCAATAAAACCAACAGCTACAGGTACTGCAATAGCCAATAAACCTGGTAATACCATCTCACGTATAGAGGCTTGCGTAGAAATAGCCACGCATTTATCATATTCTGCAACACCATCGGCAGCATCGAATATTGCTCTTTGCGCTTCGGTTGCTTTAGACATGTCTGAATCTACTGCACGCATCACTTCTAAGGCTGCTTTTAATTTTGGAATATCTCTAAACTGGCGCCGTACTTCTTCTATCATTGCCATGGCAGCACGTCCTACAGCATTCATAGATAAGGCCGAAAACACAAAAGGCAACATCCCTCCAACTAACAGACCTGCCATTATATTAGGTTGCGATACGTCTATAGCTGTTACGTTAGCCGTTTTCATAAATGCTGCGAATAGAGCTAATGCCGTTAAAGCTGCAGAAGCAATAGCAAACCCTTTTCCAATAGCTGCTGTTGTATTTCCTACGGCATCTAATTTATCGGTACGTTCGCGTACTTCACTTGGCAATTCAGCCATTTCTGCAATCCCTCCTGCGTTATCAGATATTGGTCCGTAGGCATCGACAGCCAACTGAATACCCGTATTAGCCAACATACCAACAGCCGCAATAGCGATACCATATAGACCTGCAAAATGGTGAGATACTAAAATAGCTGCTGCGATAAGTAAGATAGGTACAGCTGTACTCATCATACCAATACCTAATCCTGCAATAATATTTGTAGCTGCACCTGTTTCCGATTGCTTTACAATAGAATTTACAGGCTTTGTTCCTGTTCCTGTATAATACTCTGTTACTTTACCTACGGCCAAACCTGCCACCAAACCAGTAATTACAGCAATAAACACGCCCAAAGCCCCATGAGTTAAACCTTCTGTACCGTCTGGGATTAATGAATTAATAATAAAATAAGAAGCTACTAGCATAAGACCTGCCGAACCAAACTCTCCTACATTTAAGGCCGTTTGCGGGTTTCCTCCATCTTTCACTTTTACAAAAAAGGTACCTATGATAGACATTACAATACCTACAGCAGCAAGCACTAGAGGCAAATACACCGCGCCTAAGCCATTAAAACTTGGCGTTACAATAAAGGCACCTAATACCATAGTTCCTATGATAGAACCTACATAAGACTCGAATAAATCGGCTC
>CAZLTR010000232.1:0-5346 GCA_964562415.1 uncultured Hyunsoonleella sp.
CACCAAAAGTGGACATAGCATCCTGTTGGAAGATACTAAAGGGGGGGAGAAAATTGTGATTTCCGATAAGAATAATAATATAATTCGTTTCAATACAGTAACCAATAGTATTGAAATAGCGGCATTAGAGGATTTGTCTATAACCGCTAAAAATATAAGTATTAATGCAGCAGAACATATGGAGATATCTGCTGGAAAAGATCTTACGAAAAGTGTAGGGGAACAACTAAATATTATGGCAAAGCATAAAAATGTAGTCATAGAAAAGAATTTGGCTGTAAGTGCAGAGAAACAAGAGATGGTGTCTGAAGAGATGACATTAAGTAGTAACTCCAAAAATTTAACTTTAGTTTCTGGAAAAATGGTAGACATACAGAGTTCAGAAAAAGTAAAATTATACTAAGCTTATTTTAAATTACAACTACTGTGATACAGGAACAGGTTAGCCCTAAAGCTTTTTTAGATAATGCATTGCATCTTACCCCAGAAGGGTTGTATAGCCGTTATGGTTGTATGATTACTTTTGAGGAAAAAGGGCAAAAGCAAGCACTGAGGTATAAATTAGATATTAAATACCTTGGCATGTCCAATACGGCTAATAGTATATTTCGATTAGACAGAAGTGCAGCCGTCTATATTAATGATAAGCTACCAGAGACCACTATGGATGATTTGGCGGCAAAAGTAAGCCAAGTGATCTACCCATTAGACATAGAGACCCAAGGTAATGGCGCGTTAAGAGCAGTGGTAAATTTTGAAGCAATTCAAAAACGGTGGGAAACGTTAAAGGCAGAGATACGCCTTCAATACAAAGGTGAGCTGATAGAGAAATACATTGCGATGAATGATGTGCCTTTAAAATACCCAGATATTTTTTTTGCTAAAATAGCCCAAGACTGGTTTATACACTTGTTTTTTACGCCGTTGTATCTTAATTATGGAGATCGGTTAAAGTTTGGAGACACCGCTGCTTATTATATTGCGGGCAATGCAGGCGGTGTAAACTATAACGTTATAAGACGTGTGAACGAAAACCCTTCTGGACCTAGGCATTTTGCAAATATAAATGGCGTTATACATGATGAACGCTGTGCCTTAGATTTAGAGCAAGAGTTAACCTTTCCCTATTTTGCTGCGAATCTTCCAGAGGAAAAACAATCACAATCACCATTAGTAGGCAGTTGCGATATTACCTATGCCATTCATAAAGAGACAGGTGTCGTCACAGGGATAGAAGGCTATTTCGATACCCAGTTTATGGCACCTAAAAAAGTAACCGTAAAAATGTTTGCCCTAGAAGCATTAAAAGAAAAAGCGCCTTTAGGTATTGAAGACGGCAAAAAGGAAGACAATTTTTGGAAACGGTTTTTTAAAAAATCCAATAAATCATGAGTGAAAAACATGCCGTAGTACAAGGCGCTTTATGCACCTGCCAATTTGGAGATTTTCCAGATAAATTAAAAGTATTGTCGCAAACACGTAACTATGCTAACGACAGTAGTGGTGGTGAAAAGCTCATTGCATCTACCTTAGACATTGGCGGCGCTACTTTCGAGAAAAATACCTTTGGCCAGTGTAAAATGCAGCCCACCCCAAGTGGCTTTAAACCCTGCCAAATAGTAATCACCAAATGGGATGGCGCTTACGAAAACGTAATTTTAAGCAACCAAGGTCAAATTTTGCTAGAAGACAGCAAAGCCACGTGTCCCATTGGCGGAAGCCCCTGCATAAGTATACTGCATCATGGGCAAACCGCTGCAGGCACAGGAAGCCAAACAGAAGACCCCAATACAGAAGTACATGCACAGCTCAACCCCTTAGTAGATGTTAGGAAACTGCAGTACGACTTAGAAGAAAACGGTATCACCATAAAAGCAGTACAAGAGTAATTATGGCAAAAACTGGAGTAGAAAAAGTAGGTTTAAAATTAAAAAAGCGCAAGGTTTATGGGCCAGTTCTGGTAGATTTTTCAGTACCCTATCAAGAAGACACATCGCAAACGCATGATTTTAAATCTGTAATAGCGATAGAAGGCGGCCAAAAGGAAGTATTTGAAGCCTTTTATTATGAAAAAACACCCGATTCTAAAAAAGGAAGGGCCAAATGGGTAGCACAACCCGATGCCACGGTACCTTACAGTAAAGACGACCAAAGTGGAGTGATTGCCGATGTAGTAGAAATCTCTATAGACCCCAAATTTTGTGGTACAAAAACAATGGCTTTAGAGGCCTTTATGAGTCGACCAACCAATACATACCCTGCAAAATTATTGGTCTATGGCACCTGCAAGAAAAACTTAGTAAGTACCACTTGGAGTACAACCAGAGGCGGCAGTGCACTATCAGGACCGTTAAAATTTGGAGATCATGTATGGCTCAATGCCCAATTAGAAGGCTGCAATGGCCACTATTTGGAAGTAGAGCTATACCATAAAGAAGCAGGAGACGATCCATTAGCAACCACCTATGTGGCCCAATGCATTAGTGGAGAGCTCAATGTACGGCTTAGAGATACCTATGGATGGAAAAAGTATCACGGCTGGTTTGAGGGGGCTACAGAGGAATATTATGCAAAAATTAAGCTAAGAGGGAGTAAGACCTATTTAAGAGGGCGGACTAACAAACTCAAATTTAAATTTGAAGTGTCCTCTAGGGTAATGCTAGAGCCTGAAACTGCACGCCCTTTAAAACTGGGGCAAAACGAAATTAATATAGAACGCTATGAAACCTGCCGTTTTAAAAAAATAAGCTTTAAAGACGAGGGCAAAACCATAGACCTGTTTGAAGAAGGCAAACTAGGGCTAAAAGGCGAAAAACCAAAGGAATTTGCAATCTCTGAAAGGATTCATTTCGATACAGACGAACACTACATACGGCCCGATGCTGAGCCCATACTGGACAAATTAGCCAAATTTTTAAAAGACAGTCCTTTTATACCTGTAGAACTTGGGGCGCACTGCGACATACGCAAAGATGATCAATATAACTTGGTGTTATCTAAGGAAAGAGCTCAATCTTCGGTAGACTATCTAGTGCGTAAAGGAGTAGATAAAGACCGTATTTCGGCCGAAGGTTATGGTAGAAGCCGCTTGCTTATAAAAGGTGAGAATCTTAGCGAGGAAGAACACCAACAAAACCGACGCGTGACTATAAGATTTAAACTCTCTGGGGGGGATGCGCAAGCCATGTCTTTTAACACCATTGCGCCTAATAGAGGCTCTAAAGCAAAAAAGGAGCTCACCTTACAAGTTAAGGGTTTAGAGAGTACCGCACACTGTTTTAAAAAGGGGACAAATTTAGAGCATACTACAGAGGTGTCTGTTGTAGATTATCATGGCGCTACAGCATATTACGAAGGCACAAAAGATATTATTAAAAAAGTTTACAGTCCAAAAATAGATAAGCAAGCGTACCCTCCATTTAAGTTTATATTTCCAGATAAAGTAATGCCAAATGTTTACAAATATCATGTACATAGTTGCAGGTATTATATCGATAAAACAGAGGAAACTATTATTGTAAAGGCATACAATGACATAAAATGGGATTTTCATCTCTTTTTAAATTTGAGTAAATCTCTTAGTGTCGCATGGCAAAAATTAGGTGAAGCAAAACTCCAAGAGATGCGTCAAAAGGCTGGTGCATTGGGTGCTCAGAAAAGACATCAACAAACAGATATTGATTTTGGAGCTGTTTTAGAAGCAAGGTGGAATAAAATTTCTAAAGATAATTACGAGAGGAAAGAAGAGCTTAGTGTTAAGTTTGAAGCAAAAATTAAGCAAATGTATAGTACGTTTGCTAAATTGAAAGATGCCTCTAAAATTATAACAGGTAAAACCAAAGGAAAAGCAATAGCAACAGTTGGTAAAAAATTTCCTTTAGGCGTAGAGATGCTACCTCCTAATCTAAGTCTTGGTGCAGAATGGCAATTAGCCAGAGGCTATAAAAATAATAGTCCAACCACAGATTTAGGGACGCTCTTTAAATGTTATGTAAAAGCAGAACCCATATTGGGTTTAGAATTAACATTAGATTTGCTGCAAATGGGAATCACTGCAACAGGTCCAGCAGCACCAATACTATCAGCAATTAGGTACTGGCTACAAGATACTAAAACAAGTAATTTAACTGTTGATTTATATGTGGATCTAGTTATCTTTGGAGAGATAAAAGCAGGTTTTGAATTGCAATATAATACTGTTTCAGATAATACCGATCCAGATAGAAATTTAACGGCTAATGCTAAAGCAACCATTGGTTTAAAGATAAAAGCAGGGCTAATTATTAAAGCGAAAATGGTTGTTGTTGTAGCTGAGTTTTACACTGAAGCGTATGCGAAATTTGAAGGTAAAGGGTCTATTACCTTTGGTAGTGATTTAATAGTAAATACTAATAGTATATCCTACAGACCACACCTAACGTTTGATGGGATTACAGCTACAGTAGAGATTAAAGGAACCATCGGATTAGAAATAAAGAAAAGATGGGCGTCAGGTAGATACGAAAAAAAATTAACAGACTTGAAGAGAGAATATAAACTAGTTGAATCTTTTGATATCATAAAATCCATTGAAGAATTGACAAATAAAAGTGCAACAATACCTATACTGAATTACTAATCATGGAAAAAATATTAAAATCTTTAATCATTATTATGCTTATGCAAAGTTGTCAATCCCAACCTAACTTTGATTTAACAACATTGAGCCTAAAAACACAAAACATAGACAGTTTAATTACGGCCGATATAGAGCGTCAAGAATTTGCTTTGGGAAAAAGTGATAAAGCTTATATGAATGTTAGGGATGATCGGTTTGTATACTTTAATGGTGTGAATTTAAAAGGACAACAAAATCCCGATAGCGACGACTATGGGGTGAATGGCATCTCTTTGTATTTTAATACCATAAGTAGAATGATATATCAATACGAAGTCTATATTTTTTCAGAACAGCAAGCAAAAGATTTATTAACGGCTTTGAGAGAAAAATTGGGTAACCCAAATTTTACCAGATTTAAAAGTCCAAAAGATAAAGATGTTGATAATTTTGAAGCATTACTATGGGAAGATAGGACTAATGCGCATTTATATCTTTTTGAATATAGCTTAGATGAAACCATAAAGGCTAAATTGACAGTGAAAGATAATGATGTAAGTATTGAAAACTTAAATATCTTACCTCCTTTTAGTTATTGGGAGGACTATTTGTATACCAGACAAAGAAAAAATAAAGAGGGCTATACCTATCAAGATTATTTACTTGAAAGTTTAGCAAATAATCCACGCGATATTCCAAATAAGGTGACAAAATAATTTAAAGATTAGTGTATGATAAAAGAGCCTTAT
>CAZLTR010000233.1:0-5324 GCA_964562415.1 uncultured Hyunsoonleella sp.
TCCTGTCGTACTCTGTAGCCGTCACCTTAATTTCAGTGTTGTGTACAAAACGCTTTGCAGTTTCTTTAACCACAGCAAAGGCTTCTGGTAAGATGGTATTTAAAACGTCTTCGGTAGCTGTATAGATATCGTCTTTTAATTTATCAATATCATGATAAATGTCTTCACGTCTGTCTATGTTTTCTGTGTTTTGAGCCTCTTCTAAAAGTTTCGCCATTTGCGTATTGAAATCGGTCGTGGCATCTGCAATTTTGGCTTTAAACTCAATGGTTTTACCTCTTAATTCATCGTTTGATAAGGCTTCTAGTGCTTTTTCAAACGTTTTAACTTTCTCAACTAAAGGTCTTATGTCTTTAACGTCTTGTTTCGATTTATCTCCTACAAATATTTTTAAGACCGAATCTAAAAAACTCATGTGCTTGTGTTTTATTTTAACTAGGCTATGCCTAGGTTCTATTTCAATTAGTTATGTGCTTTTGTAAGCATTCAAAGATACATTTTGTTATGCTTTTTTTAGCGTATAGGGCAAAAAAAAAGCCTCAATTCGAGACTTTTTAACTATTCTTTATGCTTATTATTTAATATTCATCTTCATTCCAAAGATAATCTTCGTCTGTTGGGTAGTCAGACCAGATTTCTTCAATAGAATCGTATGAGTCTCCTTCGTCTTCAATCGACTGTAAATTTTCAACAACTTCCAAAGGCGCTCCTGTTCTAATAGCGTAATCTATTAGTTCATCTTTTGTCGCTGGCCATGGTGCATCACTTAAATACGATGCGAGTTCTAAAGTCCAATACATTTCTTACTATATTAATTTTCTGCAAAAATAATTTTTTACACCAAACATGCAAGAAAAAAGTGAATTATTTCATTGTTAATTTAAAGAACGTACACTACTACTTATGAAGCTATCATAAATGGGACCCATAATAGATGAAAAAAAAATTAAGATTTATCCTTTTCGGGAACCCATTTAATCTCTTCTGCCTGCACATCCATGGACAACTTTCGTGCCAGTACAAAAAGATAGTCAGAAAGGCGGTTTAAATAAACTAAAGTAGATGCATCAAATGGTGAAATTTCGTTTAAAGCACTAGCCAATCGTTCGGCACGCCTACAAACGCAGCGTGCAATGTGACAAAATGACACGGTTGTGTGACCTCCTGGCAATACAAAATGTGTCATAGGTGGCAAGGCGGCATTCATGGTATCCATTTCTATTTCTAATTGTGTGATATCTTTTGCAGTTATTTTTGGAATATTTAAACGTGCTTTTCCATTTTTTAGTGTTGCTTTTTCTGGATCTGTCGCCAAAATAGCTCCAATGGTAAACAGCCTGTCTTGGATGCGTATAAGAATAGTTTTGTAGTGCTCTTGTATGTCTTGATCTCGTATCAAACCTAAATGAGAATTAAGTTCATCTATAGTACCATAACTGTCAATGCGAATGTGATGTTTGGGGACACGTGTTCCTCCAAATAAAGCAGTTGTACCTTTATCACCAGTTTTTGTGTAAATTTTCATTTTAAAGCAATTTTAGGCTTAAAGACATTAATTGTCTTTTCTATCAAAATTAAGTGAAACCCTAAGACTTTACAACTAAAAGTAGTGCTAATCAATAAGTGTGTTGCAAAGAAGGTTAAGTTGTGTTAAAGTTATGTTAATCGAATTACAATTAAATGTATTACTTTAGTCTTTGATAAACTTAAACAACTTAATTTATGAAAAAAATTACATTAACAATATTATGTTTAATAAGTATGCTCTCTGTTGAAGCCCAGTCTTATATTGGTTTTTTAACAGATAATTACAGTGGTGTGCATGCTGTAATTTCTAATCCAGCGAATATCACCGATTCTAGATTTAAGACCGATATTAATCTTATGGGAATTAGTGCATTTGCTAGTAACGATTATTATGGTTTAAATATAAGTGATGCTATTAGTGATGACGATTACGATTTTGATACAGACGCAAGAGCAACTCCTTCTAATGCGAATAATGCAGCTTTTAATATTGATGTTTTAGGCCCTTCTTTTATGTTTAACCTAAACAAGGTAAGTTCTATTGCTGTATTTTCTAGAGGGAGAGCCTTTGTGAATGTAGTAGGGGTTAATGGAAGTTTAGTGGATGAATTAGATGCAGACATCACTCAGGATTTTGAGGTAAATGAAGGTGATTTAAAGGTGTTTGGCCAAGCTTGGGCAGAATTAGGCGCTACATATGCCAGAGTGCTACTTAATGATAAGCAGCATTTTTTAAAAGGTGGATTGTCTTTAAAATATTTGCAAGGTTTGGGCAGTGCTTATGGGCAGGCTACAAATTTAACGGTAAATTATGATGCAGATGGCACACTTGTTACAACACCACTAGGTTTTTTTAGAACGGGAAATATAAGTTCTACAGGACAAGTAGGCTATGGGCGTTTTGCAGAATTTGACAATGACGATTATGAGTATGAATTACCTAAAGCAACAGGTTTTGGGGTAGATATTGGAGCGGTTTACGAATGGCGACCAGACCATGCGGACTATGTAAAAACAAATACAGAAGGGGAGCGTTATGCATTAAAGCATAGAAATAAGTACAAGTTAAAATTAGGAATATCTATAACAGATATAGGTAGTATCAATTATAAAGAGTCTCAAGAAGAATTATTCGATGTGACGAATCCAGGTGTGAGTGAAGAAGCTATTGAAAATGCAGACGATTTAAATGAAATTTTGAATTCGTTTTATACAAGAACAAGTGCTAGCGATGGCTATAAAACAAAACTGCCTACAGCGTTGCATGTTAATGCCGATTGGAGCTTTAATAGGTATTTGTATCTAAATCTTAATACAGACCTTTCTCTTGTGGCAAAGGAAAAAGAAAATGCTAGTGCTGTAAATAATGTAGTGTCTGTAACACCTCGTTTTGAAAGTAGGTGGTTTAGTTTTTACGTGCCATTAAGTGTGGTGCAGTATAATGGGTTTCAGGCTGGTGCAGGATTGCGTTTGGGGCCATTATATCTCGGGTCTGGATCTGTAATTACTGCTTTAACAGGTGATGATACTAAAGGAGCTGATGTTTATGCGGGTTTAAAGATTCCTGTATACCAAGGAAAAGCAAGAGATAGAGATAAAGATGGAGTCATTGATAAGTTAGACAAATGTCCTAAAGTTGCTGGACCAATAGAAAATAATGGTTGTCCGTGGGGTGATAAAGATGAAGATGGTGTTTTAGATAATGAAGATGGTTGTCCTGAAGTTGCTGGACCAAAAGAGAACAAGGGCTGTCCTTGGGGAGATGAAGATAAGGATGGTGTATTGGATAATGTGGACGCATGTGTTACGATTCAAGGACCAGCAGAAAATAAAGGTTGCCCATGGAAAGATACAGATGGTGATAGTGTTTTAGATAAAGATGATGCGTGTATAGATGTGCCAGGTACTGTTGCGAACAATGGCTGTCCAGAACCTGAGCCAGAGGTGACTCAAGAGGTACAAAAAACGTTGAATAGTTATGCTAAAACTATTTTGTTTAATTCTGGAAAATCATCAATTAAAGCTGCGTCTCATGACGTGTTAAAAGAGATTGTTAAAATTTTAAATGAATACCCTTCAGCGCAGTTTTCTATAGAGGGGCATACTGATAGCGTAGGAAGCGCTTCTTTAAACCAACGCCTGTCTGAAAGTAGAGCAAGTGCGGTGATGACTTTTTTAATAGAGAATGGCATTGCTTCCAGTAGGCTACAGTCTAAAGGTTATGGAGAAAGTAGTCCAATTGCTAGTAATAGTACTGCTGCAGGGAGGGCTAATAACAGACGTGTTGAGATTAATTTGGTAAAATAATAGAACTAAAGATTAATTATTAAACCGTTATTGGTGTAAATAAGAAAAAATCCCTAAACGCTTAAAGTGTTTAGGGATTTTTTAATGGAATATAAATAAGGTGTATGTAGAGAATCAATGCTTTATCGAAATCTTATACTCTAATCGAAAAATGCTCTTTAGCTTGTTCCTTTCTAAAAAATACAATGCCCCAGTAAAAGGTATCTATGGTTACAGTAACTTTAGGGTGCTGTTTTATCGTTTCCCAAGCTTCTGTCATTCCTAGCGACCAGTATATATCATCAAATATAAAGATGGTATCGTTGTGCGTTTTAGGAAGTAATGCTTCGAAGTAATTTAAAGTCGCCTCTTTTTGATGGTTGCCATCAAAAAATACAAGATCAAACTTAGGAATGTCCAATTTAGGAATGACATCTGAAAATTTACCATTAATAAGATTGAAATTGTTTAAGTGGCGCTCCTTGAGGTATTCTATGGTGAATTTTGCAATTTCAGGGCAACCTTCAATGGTAACAATTTTAGAGTCAGGGTTTCCTAAACATAGCGCTTGCGTGGCTAAGCCTAAAGACGCGCCAAGCTCTAAAACCGTTTTGGGTTTGTAATAGTTAGAAATTCTGTAAAGCAGTTTGCTGTTTTTTGGTGTAATACCAGCGCGTTGCGCGATGTCAGAAATTTTTCTATAACTCGATTTGGTGGTTCTGCTGCCTGCTCCAAAATCGGTAACTATAAGGCGCTTATCGATGTCTTTTAGGCGCGATCGAAATGCGTTTAACTTTTCGTAATCTGCGTGTTGTGTTTTATCATAAAAGCACTTCGTTACGAGATCGTAAACAAAAGGCGAGTGTACCCCATGTTGGTTTGTAGAGCTAAGTAAGAATTTAAAATAAGACTTAATTTGATGAAGCATGTTCATGTAAATACGTATTTAAGCTTCTAATTTAGCAGATAATTCAAACCAGCGTTCTTCTTTGGCTTCAATAGTACGAATTAATTCTTGCAGTTCTTCAGAAAGGGTATTGATAGCGTCTTGAGATAACTCTGGGTTGTTAAATTTAAGTTCTAATGCTTTCTTATCGAAAGCCAAAGTATTTAATTTACTTTCTATATTTCGAAGTTCTTTTTCTTCATTAAAAGATAATTTAGAGGCTTCGTTTTGTTTCCAAGAGTTTTTTTCTTTTTTGTCGTCTGTAGTTTTAGAGATAACAGGTTGGCTATCCTCGTAAGCCCTATAGTCTGAATAGTTGCCAGGGAAATCCTCTACCACACCTTCACCTTTAAATACAAATAAGTGGTCTATAACCTTATCCATAAAATAGCGGTCGTGGGTTACCACAATAATGCATCCAGGAAAGTCTAAAAGAAAACTTTCTAGAACGTTTAAAGTTACAATATCTAAATCGTTTGTAGGCTCATCTAAAATTAAAAAGTTTGGATTTTGAATGAGCACCGTACATAAATAGAGACGTTTACGCTCGCCACCACTTATTTTC
>CAZLTR010000234.1:0-5320 GCA_964562415.1 uncultured Hyunsoonleella sp.
TAATGAGACTTCAAAAAACTGTATTGCATCCCCTGCTTGCGCAAAACAAGGTATGCGCTTAGTCGCATCAAAAAAACATACTGGACTGCTGCCTATAATATGCCAGCCTCCTGGGCTTTGGGATGGATACACCCCAGTTTGCTTGCCACCTATTGCCACTGCTCCTGGCTCTATTTTTAATCGGGGTGTAGGTTTTCTTGGCAAGGCCAAACCCTCGTCTAAGCCTCCTAAATATAAAAAACCAGGTAAAAACCCAATGAAATAAATGGTATATACAGGTGCCGTGTGTTTTGCTACAACTTCTGCTATAGTCAAGCCTTTAATTCGAGATAGGGTTTCTAAATCTATCCCTAAAGAGGTGTCATAACATACAGGAATACGCCAAATACGTTTTAAACTTTCTCTAATTTCCTGCGCCATAGCATACAAATCTTGCAGCCAAGCAACCTGAACTTCAAAATTAAAGTTCTTAGGAGTATAAGTTACCAATACAGCCTGGTATGTATGTGTTATAGTAACAATATTGGTAGATTTTACACCTTCTAGTTTCGTCTTAAAAGACAATATATCTTCTAAAATACGCGCATCTATTCTAGAAGGCCATTCTATAAGTACTGCAAAAGCACCATATGCTTTGTATGTGAGCTTAAATTTCATCCCCCTTTGTCTACTGTATAACCATAATCCTATTAATTAATCTTAAAGATAAAGTGCATACATATTTAGATTATTTTAAATTATAGGCTTTCAATTGTAAACTTAAATATTTTAAAAGTGCTACAGCTTTGGGGTGATCTCCATGCACACAAAATGTATCTGCTTTAATAGGTACGTTTTCTCCTGTAACGGTTTGTACGCTGCCTTTAGTAAGTATACTATACACTTGCCGAAATACTAAATCCTCGTCGGTAATAATAGCATTGGGATGAGTTCTTGAAACTAAACTTAAATCGGCATTATAATTTCGGTCTGCAAAAGCTTCATAATATATTGGAATACCATGGGTTTGTGCCAAATCTGCAATAACCGATTGATAAGGAACGTATAAAAACACAGGGCGATTGACCTGTTTATAAGCTTCTATTATAACTGCTGCAATTTGAGGTGAATTTACTGCCATATTATAAAGTGCGCCATGGGGTTTAATATGATGTAATGCGCCTCCACAAGTATCTATAACAGTTATTAATTGCTGTATTTGGTTTGTAACCGTTGTTAATAATTCGGCATTAGACATTAACATGGGCTTTCTACCAAAATGTTCCGTATCAGGAAACGAGGGGTGTGCACCTATATGCACCTCATACTTTAAAGCTAATTCTACTGCTTCCGTCATAGTATCTATATCTCCAGTATGCCCACCACAAGCAATATTGCAAGACGATAGCAAAGGCATTAGCGCCTTATCATTACCTATTCCCTCTCCTAAATCGGCATTAATATCTACCATAAATTAGTCGTTTTACATCCAACAGTACCTCTTAAAATACTACTATTTACGTAATTCATTTACCTTTTCCATAGCGACAATTTTTCCATTTAAATAATAGCGACAGCGTATTTTAGGTACAAAAAGTACGAGAATTCTAATTATTAAACTCAAAACTAGAGCTATAGGTACTGTAATTAGTGCTAATAAAAATTTAAAAAATACCCCACCCTCACTAAAGGCTTCGTTAGGATCACTTTCAAAAGCAGCTATAGAATGGTTTTTACAATCAATTGGTAAAAATGCAAAATCAACTATAGCTTCTAAAAATTTCCAATAGCGAGGCGTTCTAGCTATACCTACAGTCACAAAAAAACCTATTCGAGCCGATATTGTACTGTCTGGATTTCCTCCAGCAATGGCATTCCCTAACTGATCAAAAGCTATCAATACGTTCATAAACCAGCTTGGTTTTCGTTCCAAAATCTCTTCTGCTACTAGCTCTGAATATTTTAACTCTCTCATGGTATCCGCCTATAAACACCTTAAAACTATTAATTCTCCACTGGTTCTAAATTAAAAACCCTACTATTTTATCAAAAAAACTAAAGCTCTAAAACATCAAATATATAAATTACAATAGTAATTATAATGCTGTAATATAAGTATTATACACTAGAATTACTTTCAAATGCCCCCTTACATTGGGACATCGTCACGAGGGTTTCAAATGTCATAAACACCACTATTTTCTTAATTTCTGCGTAATACCACTACGGTTAAATTAAAAAACATAGCGTAGTGTTAGTATTTACAGCAGTTAAAAGACGTAATAAACTCATAGTGAATTGCTTATATTAAATGCATCACAAAAAAAGCCCTAAACTGTAATACAGCTTAGGGCTTTTTAAAATAAAAACTTCTGTTAACAACACCTCATTAAAGTGCTTTCTTTAAATCTGCAATTGTTTTTGCCATAACTACACCTGGTAATTTTATAGGCGCAGCTACTTGAGCTAAAAAAGTACCTTTTACCTCACCTTTCTTATAAGTTGTAAAGCCTATTCTATACAAACCTACAGTTAATGCTTTAGTAGGATTGCCTGCCTCACTTTTATAACGTAATAGTGAGTTATAACCATTACCATTAGGTTGGTTTGGCATTTCACCACTATCGTCGTTATGCTCTAAAGTTACCCAATTAGCAGTCTTTACAGCCTCATCACTAATACTAGTTTTACTCACAATATTAGAACGCTCTAACGTAACATAAGTATCAAAAAAGTCTTTAGAATTTGAATTATCTGTATAAGCCTTAGATTGTGTGGCTCCTTTCACTTTAGTCTTCCCTACAGGCGACATCATTCTTACGCCTAATTCTGGAGCTACAGCAGGTATCCAAACATAGATGTAATAAAATTTCTTTCCATCTCTTACTTCATCTTCATTTCCAGGTGCTGCATGACCTAAATAAGACACGACATCGGTGTAAGGTACTTTTATAGTTTTAGGACCTATTTTCTTTTCTACAGAACTCCCAAACTTTTTAAGTTTTTGAGCATAAGCATTGCTACTGGTTCCTAAGGCTAAAATAGCAAGTGCGATTACAATTTTTAATTTCATAATTTTAAATGTTATTAGTAATGAATTGATTAATACGTAATTGTTTAATTTTTAAATAAATAAGAAAGAAGCTACAATCATCCAAGCGCCTACTGCGATGCCTAAAACTCCTAATTTTCCTTGTTTTGGTGCTAATTTTTCGCGTAAACGCATCCCCTTTTCTTTTGCTTCAGCATTTTTTGATAGAAAATACTTGTTTATAAGTCCAAAGCCTAACATAAAGCCCAAAACAGCTTCAATGATGTTTCCAGCTAGTAATGTGCCCCACCAAATAGGTGCTGTGGTGAGCCATCCTATATTTAATACTGCAGATATAACGCCCCAAACACCCCAAAAACAAAATACAAGACCTATCCATCCTTGATAAGGTTCTATTTTTTCTAAAAGTTCTTTTGCGTTTGGCTTTTTTGCAAGTACTAAAGATGGTACTGCGATGATACTTAATAAGATTAATGTAATTCCCCAGGTCATAATATAATTTTTAAAGGGTTAGTAATTTGTTTTTCTAATTAAAGCAACACCCATAAATCTAGTTATTAAGATATTTTTGGTTTGCTTTAATTACACTGCAAATATGGGAGAGATCTAAGTCGTAGAAAACACCATATCTGGTGAAAAACACCTCCCTGAAAACAGGGGCTTCTATTATATTACAACCATAAGCCCTATATAATACAAGGGTTAACGTATTTAAAAGACAACTTACTTGGCCTAAAAATATATTACGACCGTCTATTAGCGTTTTTTGAAACTAGTTTTATAAGTCCCTAGTAAATACAAACATCTAAAATAACAGAGTACTTGGTAAAAAAAATCCTTTCTAATAAACAGAAAGGACTTTTTTAATTTTATGTTATAGAACGTTTTACTTTCTTTTGATAACCGCTTTAGCTTTTTCTACAATTGTAGCACTATTTAAGCCGTATTTTTCCATTAATTGGGCTGGTGTACCAGATTCACCAAACGTATCATTAGTTCCCACAAATTCTTGAGGTGTTGGATTATTTGTCGCTAAAACTCGTGCTACACTTTCTCCCAATCCACCAAGTACATTATGCTCTTCGGCTGTTACAATACATCCTGTTTTTGCTACAGAAGATAAAATCGCCGCCTCATCTAAAGGTTTTATAGTATGTATATTAATCACCTCGGCAGATATCCCTGCTTCGTGTAATACTTTAGAGGCTTCTAGAGCTTCCCATACCAAATGACCTGTTGCTACAATAGTAACATCTGTACCCTCGGTAAGTTGTATTGCTTTACCTATTTCGAAGGTTTGGTCTTCTGGAGTAAAGATTGGCACAGAAGGTCTTCCAAAACGTAAGTATACAGGCCCTTCGTAAGCTGCTATGGCGATAGTTGCCGCTTTAGTTTGGTTATAATCACAAGGGTTAATTACTACCATACCTGGTAACATTTTCATCAAACCAATATCTTCTAAGATTTGGTGTGTTGCACCATCTTCACCCAAAGTTAAACCTGCGTGAGAAGCACATATTTTTACGTTTTTACCAGAATAGGCAATAGATTGACGAATTTGATCGTATACACGACCTGTCGCAAAGTTTGCAAATGTTCCTGTAAATGGTATTTTACCTCCAATGGTTAAACCTGCAGCAATCCCCATCATATTGGCTTCTGCAATACCTATTTGAAAAAAGCGTTCTGGGTTTTCTTTAATAAACTCATTCATTTTTAATGAGCCTATTAAATCTGCACAAAGTGCTACAACATTAGGGTTGGTTCTTCCAAGTTCTGTTAAACCTGCACCAAAACCACTTCTTGTATCTTTCTTTTCTGTGTATGTGTATGTTTTCATGATTGTAATCGTAAGTGGTTAATAATCGCCTAAAGTTTCAGGGTTCTGTGCTAAACCTTCTGCCAATTGCGCATCGTTAGGCGCTTTACCATGCCATGCGTGAGTATGCATCATAAAATCGACTCCATTACCCATAATCGTTTTTAATAGTACACATACAGGTTTTCCCTTTCCTGTTTCAGCTTTTGCTTTGGCCATTCCGTCTATTATAGCTTCTAGACTATTTCCATTTTCTATTTCTAAAACAGTCCATCCAAAAGCTTCAAACTTTCCTTTTATACTCCCCATAGGTAATACATCATCTGTAGAACCATCGATTTGTTGACCATTTAAATCTATAGTAGCGATTAAATTATCAACCTTCTTTCCTGAGGCATACATAATAGCTTCCCAGTTTTGGCCTTCTTGCAATTCACCATCACCATGTAAAGAGTATACCAACTTGTTAT
>CAZLTR010000235.1:0-5317 GCA_964562415.1 uncultured Hyunsoonleella sp.
GCATAATACGCATATCTTACTTTAACGTTTGGTTTTATACTACTTCTAATCTTAGAAGCCGCCTGTATTGCTTTTTGGTAATGGGCACCTTCCATTTCAAGGCCTATAACACGCCAAGTAGACTCATGAAAAAACTCTAAAATATCTTTATTCTGAAGTGAGGTTCCTAAAACAGTAACCATAGCACCTTCATATACCGCAATGCCTTGGCACGCCAAATCCTCTTTTGTTAATTCATTTCTAAACGGGTAATTATCTGCTGTGCCTTCAAAAATATGAGCTGAAGGGATCATAATATCGCCTTTCCCGCCTTCTAAAATACCTGCTTTTCCCATTATTGAAACAGACTCAACATCTAAATGTACTAATGTACCCTGCTCGGTTTCAAATGGTTTTAACAACTCATCTATAGTTTCATAAGCCTGCTCTCCAAAAGCATAATCCATCACTAATATAATGGGTTTTTTCGACTTTAAAACAGATTCATTCACTTTAATATCCAATTTTGAATACTCTAATTGATCGGTATCAAATATTTGAACGTCTATATTAGCACCAGATGTATCATCAATATGAAGCATTCCATTTTTGCTGGCCTCAACTTTCACCTTAGCTCGCAAAGCCTTATTCGCATCGCTACTCAACATTTTATACACTTCAAAGATATCGTGCTTTACAGCTAATGACTTTAAGCCTGAAGGAGCGAATAACGTATTCATGACACTGTGCATATTGGCACTAATAATATGAATAGGTCTTTCTAAAAGTTTATGTTTATGTAATATACTTTTTATGGTATTTGCCCAAATTTCCCCATGGATATGATGTCCTATTTCTTCTCTTAATATAGGACTAAAAGTAATTAAACGCTTATCATTCGAGGTTTGTTCTAAAATGGCTTGCTTGCCTAACCAATACACAATATGCAAAAACCGCTCTGGTTGCAATGCTGTTGCAAAATCGTTGTATATAGAACGTATTTCACTAAAGGTACGCCCTAAAATATTAGCCGTATATGAAATAGCCACTTCCCGTTCTTTTTGGGATAGTTTTTTAGCAGATTGAACAACGTTCTCTAACTTTTGCCAATCTTTTGTGGTTAACCCCGTATCATCTATAATAACACTTTTGCTAATTTTATGAGATTCTATAAAAAGGAACGTCAAATGCGTCATAATATCATAAATATCAGACCGCCCTCGGGTTATCTCAATATTCATCTGTTCCTTATCTATACGATAGCAATTGCGACGCCTTTTTTCTGGGACAATAGACACAAAATGAGATTTAGAATACCCCTCATCACTTGTAAGGTTAATTCTAAAACATTCTTCAATGCCTCTAGGTAGCCTATCAATAACATAAAGCAAACCTTTCAATTCCACGCGGGCTTCAGCTACAGACCCGTATATTTCTGGTCGCAAAGCCAATAAAGCTTGTCGCAACGTCTCTCCAGACACCCCCATAGGTTTATAAAAACCACGATTAAAGAGGTGCCGCATAGCGACATACATCCGTTCTATAGCGTTAGAGCTTTCTTGAGCCCGTGTTCGTTCATACCTTCTGGTCTGTTCCATATGTTTCAAAAAACGCTACAAATGTACTATTATTTTTCAACCATATTGGATAAGGTGTTAGCAATCTTTCTGTCATTAGACAATCTTGGTATCTTATTTTGCCCTCCTAATTTCCCTACAGATTTCATATAAGTTTCAAAACCACTTTTTTTAACACAGCTTATTTGCAGTTGGCGCAACACTTTTCCTTCTATCAAATCAAAGTAGTACGTATTCTGAGCTTGTAAAGACGCATCTAATTTGGATGCAAAATCCAACAGGTCCTCTGGTGCATTTTCAAATTCGATAAACCATTCATGATAGGGTAATCCCTCTTTAGGGTTTATTTGGGGTGCTACAGTAAATTCAGAAATACGAATCGCCGTTTCTGCTGTAGCTTCTTGAATAGCTTGTTCTACTTCTTTTCCAATAACATGTTCTCCAAAAGCTGAAATAAAATGCTTTATTCTTCCAGAGACGATAACTCTGTATGGCTTTAATCCAGTAAACTGAACGGTATCTCCAATATTATACCCCCATAAACCCGCATTAGTAGATATAATCATTACATAATTCACCCCAATAGCCACATCTTTTATTGTAATGCGTTTAGGGTTTTCATTAAAGAAATCGTCTGCTTTAATAAATTCATAAAAAATCCCCGAATTTAATTGCAACAGCATTCCCTTTTCATTTTGCTTATCTTGATACGCAAAAAAGCCTTCACTTGCAGGGTACAATTCTATACTATCTACTTTTCTACCAATTAAATTCTCAAATTTAGCGCGATAAGGCTCGTAGTTAACACCTCCAAAAATAAACAAATTGAAATTTTTAAAAATAGCACCTACATCTTGTCCTGTTTTTTGTTGTAATTTTTCAAAATACATCTGTACCCAAGATGGTATGCCCGAAATCACCGTCATATCTTCTACTAAAGTCTCTTCTACAATAGCATCCACTTTTGTTTCCCAATCTTCAATACAATTGGTCTCCCAAGACGGTAATCGATTTTTTTGCAAATATTTAGGCACGTAGTGCGCTACAATGCCCGAAAGTCGCCCTAATTGCACACCATTTTGCTCATGCAAAATAGGACTGCCTTGTAAAAAAATCATCTTACCATTCACAAAGGCACTGTTCCCCGTCTCGTTAATATAGAGTAAAATCGCATTTCTAGCCGCCTCAACATGACTTGGCATACTGTCTTTAGTAATTGGTATGTATTTAGAACCAGAGGTTGTTCCAGAAGTTTTCGCAAAATATATAGGTTTTCCTTCCCATAACACATTCGCCTCTCCTGCTACAACACGCTCTACATAAGGCTTTAAACCTTCATAATCACGTACAGGCACACTCGCTAAAAAATCGTCATGGGAGGTGATCGATTTAAAATCATGGGCTTTACCAAAAGCTGTGTCCTTGGCTTTTTTAATTAAATCTAAAAAAACACGTTCCTGAGTTTCAACGGGATGGCTCGCCCATTTTTCAACCTTGCGAGCCACATATTTGGCAAAGGGTTTTGCTAATATTGATTTTATCGACATTGTTTATTCGAAATCTATAAAATTAGTTGGATTAATAGGGTAACCGTCACTCCACAATTCAAAATGCAAATGGGGTCCTGTAGACAACTCGCCCGTATTTCCAGAAGTAGCAATAACTTCTCCTGCTTTTACTAAATCGCCCTGACGTTTTGTTAACGTTGCATTGTGTTTGTATATAGAAATTAATCCATAACTATGTTCTAAAATAATAACATAACCTGTACTTGCAGTCCATTCAGCAAACACCACAGTACCATCGGCAGTAGCCTTAATAGGAGTGTCTTTAGCAACTACTATATCTATGGCATAATGCTTCTCTTTTAAACTGTAAGCTTCACTAATCACTCCTGTAACAGGCGGAAATAGTACAAAATTAGTCACAGAAGTCGCCGATTCAAATAAATTGTATTTATCTTCTTTATCTACTTTTTCTCGTAATAAGGAATCTTCTCTAATAGGGTTTAAATCTACTTCTGTAATCTCCAATTTGGTGGCCTCTGCAATGGAATCTCTATTTAATTCTTCTGAAGTCACATCACCCTTAAGCACTTTTTTTATAGATCCCAAATATCTCGAATTCATTGCTAAAACCTGCTGCAACGAATCGGTCTTAAAACTCAACTCTGTAGCACGCTTCTTTAATGCAGTAGAAGAGTACCCAGGGATGTATTCCTTCAAGGGAGAATATGCAATAAATAAAATTGTAAAAACAATAAGAAAAATGCTAGAGAACGTAACAATAACAAATACATTAAGCCGGGTTAACTTTAATGACAAACGTTCTTCAAACGTATTCTCATTAAGAATAACCATACGATACTTATCTAAAAGTTTCTTCTTAATTTTCTTTGGTTGCTTTTTACTCATAATTGTCACAAATTAAATAAAATTATCTCAAGACACCTATTTTCTATACGCTAAACCTTTAGGATATAAGATTAAAAACGATTTTATTAAAGTTTAATTATTAACTTTGTACTTTAAATCAAAATATTATGAATTTATATATGTTACCACTAGCGATAGGCCCTATGCAAATAACTTTAATTGTTGTTGTTGTATTGTTAATCTTTGGTGGTAAAAAAATACCAGAGTTAATGCGTGGTTTAGGCAGTGGTATCAAAGAATTTAAAGACGCAAGTAAAGAAGATGATACCAACGACACCAAAGTCGAATAGAAACAAATAATTCCATATAACACCTAAAAAGCCAACATAATTATGTTGGTTTTTTTTATGTTTAATTGTAACAAAACATTCATTTAATATTAAAACCGTAGTTTTGTAAAAAACTTAATCACTTTACTTCACCAAAAGATTAGGTTTAATAGAACGAATTCCTAACACTTTTTAGGAAATGAAAATGATTACAGAAATTAAATGACAAGAAAAAAAAGAAAAAAATCTAATACTAAGATACATAACCTTACCAACTCTATATTAAGCATTCTTAAAAAAGAACGTAATAAAACATTTAACTACAAACAAATTGCTTCTAAACTAGGCGTAAACGATGCCAGTAGCAGAAATCAAATTATTAAAACCTTAGCAAAACTCGCAGGTAAACAAGAAATTGAACAAGTAGAACGTGGCAAATTTAAAGTTGTAGTCAACGCCGAATACCATACGGGTATTGTAGATATGGCAGCTAAAGGTAATGGTTATGTGATTTGCGACGATTTTGAAGAAGATACTTTTATTGCTTCTAATAATATCAATAAAGCACTTCACGGCGATGAAGTTGAATTTTACGCATACAAACGCCGTAAACGCGGTAAAATTGAAGGCGAGATTACAAATATTATAAAGCGTGCCAAAACAGAGTATGTTGGCGTACTGCAATTGCAAAAAAACAATAACTATGCATTTGTCATTCCAGACAGTTCTAAAATGTATAAGGATATTTTTGTTCCTGTAAATAAAACCTTAAAAGCCGAAGATGGTGATAAGGTTTTGGTAAAATTAGAAGACTGGCCTGAAAAAGCCGATTCGCCTAATGGTAAGGTATTGCAAATTCTTGGTAAACCAGGAGAACACAATACAGAAATTCATGCTATACTAGCCGAATATGGCTTACCACACGAATTCCCTCAGGAGGTAGAAACCTTTGCAAATGCAATAGATACTTCTATTACCGAAGAAGAAATAGCCAAACGTCGCGATATGCGTAAAGATTTAACCTTTACCATAGATCCTAAAGATGCTAAAGATTTTG
>CAZLTR010000236.1:0-5288 GCA_964562415.1 uncultured Hyunsoonleella sp.
GGAAATTACTCTCTAAAGATTTTGTAAAGCTCGTTGTGTTAGCTATAGTTATAGCAACGCCTTTGGCCTATTACGGCGTTAACAGTTGGCTAAATAACTATACCTATAGAACCCAAATCTCTTGGTGGATTTTTGTCGTGGCTGGCATTGGAGCTATAGGCATTACACTGCTAACCGTGAGTTTTCATTCCATTAAAGCAGCTGTGGCGAATCCCATAAAAAGTTTACGAACGGAGTAGACCATTAAAAAACGAACTATTATGATACGAAACTATTTTAAAATCGCTTGGCGCAATCTTATAAAAAACAAAGGATATTCAGCAATTAATATTGGAGGGCTTGCGGTAGGTATGGCCGTAGTGCTGCTTATTGGACTTTGGATTTATGATGAGGTTAGCTATAACAAAAACCATGAGAATTATAACGAAATAGCTCAAGTTTTAAAGCATAGCACGTCCAATGGAAAAAGCAGGACGCTGCATATTATACCTTATCCTTTAGGAGATGAACTGCGTGCAAAGTACGGAGACCATTTTAAGCATGTCGTTATGAGTTCGTCTATGGACGAGCGTTATATCCTTTCTCAAGGCAGTAAAGACCTTTCCTTTTCTGGGGCCTATATGGAGCCAGGTGTGCTTAGCATGCTTTCTTTAAAAATGATTTATGGCGACTGGAATGGATTAAAATCTCTTAATAATGTAGTCATTTCAGAATCTGCTGCAAAGCGTCTTTTTGGAACAGAAAATCCTTTGGGGAAATCCTTGAAAATAAATCATAAACTAGAAACGGTGGTTGCAGGTGTTTATACAGACATGCCTTTGAATTCAGAATTTCATGAATTGGAATTCATTGCACCTTGGGAACTTTATGTAACCACCTCTCCATGGGTTAAAGAAGCGAGAGATAAAAAAATATGGGGTAATAATTCGTATCAACTCTATGTGCAAATCGCTACGGGTGCTAATATGGCAGATGTTAGCGAAAAAATAAAACAAACTATTTATAATAATGCGTCTAATTATACTAAAAAATCACATCCAGAATTGGTGCTTCATCCTATGAAGAAGTGGCATTTGTATTCCGAATGGAAAGACAAGGCTAACGTTGGGGGTTTGATACAGCAAGTATGGTTGTTTGGTATTGTAGGCGTGTTTGTGTTGCTATTAGCTTGTATCAATTTTATGAATTTAAGTACCGCGCAATCTGAAAAGCGCGCCAAAGAAGTTGGTGTTCGTAAAGCCATTGGGTCTTTAAAGCACCAACTTGTCAATCAGTTTTTAAGCGAATCGTTTTTAGTGGTATTATTAGCGTTTTTAGTGGCAGTAGCGTTAGTAATATTGGTATTACCGTTGTTTAACAGTTTAGCAGATAAACAGCTGAGTTTTCCTTATAACAGTGTTATGTTTTATTTAGTTAGTGTTGGATGCATTGTAGTTACCAGTCTTTTGGCTGGTAGCTACCCTGCATTTTACTTATCGTCATTTCGAGTGGTAAGCGTATTAAAAGGGACTTTTAAAGCAGGAGCATCTGTTACTTCGTTTAGAAGAACATTAGTTGTTGTGCAATTTACAGTATCTATAGTATTGATAATAGGTACTATTGTAGTACAAAAACAAATTAACCATTCTAAAAATCGACCCATAGGTTATGAAAGTGAAGGCTTGGTTTTGATTAATAAAACAACGGAAGAATTTGAAGGTAAATACAATGTACTACGTCATGCATTATTAAAAACTGAAGCTGTTACAGAAATGGCAGAAACGTCAAGTCCATTAACCGATGTGTGGTTCTCTGGAGGTGGTTTTCGATGGGAAGGGAAAGATCCTGATTTTTTAGCTCATTTGACAATGGTTAAAATTTCCCATGATTATGGGAAAACTGTAGGGTGGAAACTTCTTGAAGGGCGTGATTTTTCCCGTGAATTTTCAACAGATTCTACCGCTATGGTTATTAATAAAGCTGCTGCTGCCTATATGGGTTTAAAGGCGCCCCTAGGTAAAACAATACGGTGGAATAGGAAAAAATTTAATATTATAGGTGTTGTAGATGATATTGTAGCAGAATCGCCTTTTGAACCTACACGACAGGCAGTTTATATGATTAACTATAGTAATACTAATTTTATAGCATTAAAATTAAATCCAGAAAAAAGTGTAAGTGCTTCCTTAGCGGCCATTAAAGCAGCCTTTAACCAATATCTTCCTAATGTACCGATAGAATACGAATTTGTAGATAAAACCTTTGCAATTAAGTTTGCAGCTATAGAACGCGTTAGAAAATTAACGCGCATTTTTTCGATGTTAGCCATTTTTATAAGTTGTTTGGGGCTTTTTGGTTTGGCATCTTTTATGGCAGAACAACGTAAAAAAGAAATAGGAGTGCGTAAAGTGGTGGGAGCTTCGGTATTTAATTTATGGAAATTACTCTCTAAAGATTTTGTAAAGCTCGTTGTGTTAGCTATAGTTATAGCAACGCCTTTGGCCTATTACGGCGTTAACAGTTGGCTAAATAACTATACCTATAGAATCCAAATCTCTTGGTGGATTTTTGTCGTAGCAGGCATGGGAGCTATAGCCATTACACTGTTAACCGTAAGTTTTCAGGCTCTAAAAGCGGCTGTGGCGAATCCCATAAAAAGTTTACGAACGGAGTAGGCCATTAAAAAATGAACTATATATGATACGAAACTATTTTAAAATTGCATGGCGGACTATTAATAAATATCGGTTTTACGCTACAATTAATATATTAGGCTTACTTACAGGGATAACATTTGCTTTATTAATTGGTGCCTATGTTTGGGATGAGTTACAAGTGAATAGAACACTTAAAAATTCTGACAGACAATATGTTTTAAAAAGTAATTGGAAAAAAGAGAGTATGGGGGTTGATTTTGCAACACTTGGGCCCATTGCAAAACATTTAAAAGAAGATTATCCGTCTTTAGTAAAAAATTATTACAGATTTGATGGGATCTCTACTCTTGTATCAAAAGGAGATGTGCGTTCTAGAGAACATATTCAATTGGGAGATAGTTCTTTACTTAGAATGTATGGTTTTAAATTGTTGCAAGGCCATGAGGCAACTGCCTTAGTACATCCTTATTCTGTAGTTATAACTGCTAATAAAGCGCTTAAGTATTTTGGAAAAGACGATGTTGTTGGAGAAACCATTACCATTCATAATTTTAAAGGTGAGAAACAAGTGTTTCATATCACAGGTGTTTTAAAACCGAAGCCAAGGAATTCTGTAACATGTTTAAATAACGAAAATAGCCAAAACAAGTCTTTAAGAACAGGGCTTTATATGTCTACTAATGCATGTGCTTTTTTTGGTAGATCTGGTCTCGATGTCTGGAGCAATATTTTTACGCCCTCATATATTGAGTTAAAGGAGGGGGTGTCGGGCAAGGATCTTGAAATTCCAATACAAAAATTAATTGCAGAACATGCCTCCGAAAAAATTAAGAACAATTTAAATATTCGTGCGGTGTCTCTCACAGATTTTTACCTTGAAAAGGATGAGGGCGTTGTTAAAAAAATGCTCTATACCTTATCTTTAGTTGGGTTATTTGTCTTATTAATGGCTATAATAAACTTTATAAGTATTTCTATAAGCATGTCTGGTAGCAGAATGAAAGAGATAGGAGTGCGTAAAGTGTTGGGAGGTGTGCGGAGACAACTCATTTTTCAATTTTTAATAGAATCCTTTCTTCAGGTTTTATGTGCAACTCTGTTAGCAGTATTCCTGTTTTCAGTTTTAAGGCCTTTCTTAAATCAAATACTAGGCGTAGAAATTCCTGAATTAGCAAATTTCCCAGTTCAGACTGTTTATGTGCTTATAGCATTAGTAGTAGGAATTAGTATTCTGGCAGGAACTTATCCAGCGTTTATTTTGTCTTCTTTTAAATCTATAGCAGCATTAAAAGGAACATTACGCTTAAAAAATGTTGTTTTTCAAAGGACATTAGTTGGGATACAATTTTCCGTAGCCTTATTAATAGTGATTAGTGCTTTTCTAATTACCCGACAAATCGATTATTTTTTTAATAAAGATTTGGGGTATACCAAAGACTATTTATTATCTGCTCAAGTTCCGAGAGATTGGACAGATAAAGGTGTGCGTCATATGGAAACTATAAGGAAAGAGTTTGAAAAGTTGCCAGAAATTACCAAGGCATCTGTATCGTATGAAATACCTAACGGTAATAATGGTGCTTTTTATAATATACATAAAATAGGAGCAGCTGGTAATGCGTCTGTGTCTATGGTGGCCATGAATGTAGATAATCATTATTTTGAAACCTATGACATGGTCTTAAGAGCTCCTATAGATGCAAATGAAACCGCTAAAGCGCAGAGATCGAAAGTCGTTATAAACGAAACAGCAGCAAGAGCTTTAGGATGGGAAAACCCTATGGATGCTCTAGGGGAGCAAATAAAAATAAAAAATGGCATTTATAAGTATACGATAAAAAGTGTCGTTAAAGATTTTCATTTTGGTTCAATGAAACAACACATAGAACCTGTGTTATTTTTTAGTCTGAAAACATTTCCTGTTTACCGTTACCTGAGTTTTAGGGTTAAAAAAGGCGAAATGCAAGCTACTATTGCAAGTATTCAGAACAAATGGGAGGCATTAATGCCTGAAAGTGTGTTCGATTATCGTTTTATGGATACCCACTTAAGTAAGTTATACGCTTCAGAAATTAAGTTTAAAAAGATAGTATACAATGCCTCTTTAATAGCTTTAATTTTAGTAGTGTTAGGTGTTATAGCACTTGTGTCTTTAAATACGCATAAAAGAGTAAAGGAAATGGGGGTTCGTAAAATTTTAGGGGCTTCTATACTAAATATCATTTTACTCTTTATAAAAGAGTTTATGCTCATTATTGGTGTAGCATCTTTGGTAGCCGTTCCGTTATCGTATTATTTTATAAAAAGATGGTTAAATAATTATGCCTATCAAATCGATATTTCAATACACCCTTTTTTAATAGTGGTAACGGGATTGGTAGGGGTAACTTTTTTACTAATTGCTGCATTGACCTTTAAAGCAGCAACAACCAATCCGTCTAAAAGTTTAAGAACAGAATAAACTACTTCTAATTAGTATGTAATTCGTTTTAATCGTTACAAAAAGTGTTATGAAATAGAACACTAGTGTATCAATTTCGAACACTTTAAATTAACGAAAGTATTGTAAAGCACTTGTTTTTAAAGAGTTATAAAAGCGGCACAGTATTCACTATTTTACTGTTATGGTATTTAATAGAAAAATCAATCAAT
>CAZLTR010000237.1:0-5286 GCA_964562415.1 uncultured Hyunsoonleella sp.
TGCTTTTCGTAATATCGATTGAATTCTAGCATAAGTATACTGAATAAAAGGCCCTGTATTCCCCTGAAAATCGATAGAATCTTTAGGATCGAATAAAATACGTTTCTTAGGATCTACTTTTAAAATGTAATACTTCAAAGCGCCTAAACCTATGGTTTTATACAAGGCTTTCTTCTCCTCTGCGGAATAGCCATCTAATTTGCCCAATTCTTCTGAAATCTCTTCAGCCGTTTTGGCCATCTCATCTATTAAATCATCAGCATCGACCACAGTACCTTCGCGGCTTTTCATTTTTCCGCTAGGTAAATCTACCATACCATAACTTAAATGGTATAGGTGTTTTGCCCATTCAAAACCTAACTTTTTCAAAATTAAAAACAAGACTTTAAAATGATAATCTTGTTCATTCCCTACGGTGTACACCATCCCACCAACATCATCATGATCTTTAATACGTTGTATGGCAGTCCCGATATCTTGGGTCATGTAAACAGCTGTACCATCAGCACGCAATACAATCTTTTTATCCAAACCTTCATCTGTTAAATCACACCACACCGAACCATCGGCTTCCTTAACAAAAACGCCTGTATTTAAACCTTCTGTAACAAATTCTTTCCCTAATAAATAGGTTTCACTCTCGTAATACAAGGCATCGAAATCAACACCTAAATTTTTATAGGTTTCCTCAAAACCAGTATACACCCAACCATTCATGGTTTGCCAAAGACTAACCACAGCTTCATCTCCCGCTTCCCATTGTCTTAGCATAGCTTGTGCCTCAAGTAATAGAGGGGCTTGTTTTTTAGCCGTTTCTTCAGTATGTCCTTCTGCTACTAAACGCGTGATCTCTTTTTTATACTCTTGGTCAAATTTCACATAGTAGTTCCCTACCAATTTATCGCCTTTTAGTCCTGTGGTTTCAGGAGTTTCTCCATGTCCAAAACGTTGCCAAGCCAACATACTTTTACAAATATGAATGCCTCTATCGTTTATAATTTGGGTTTTGTACACGTTCTTACCAGAAGCCTTCAAAATTTCAGCAACACTATAACCTAAAAGGTTATTTCTAATGTGACCAAGATGTAACGGTTTGTTGGTGTTAGGCGATGAATATTCGACCATAACAGCTTTATCTGAAGCCTTTGGTTTGGCGAAACCATAGTCGGTAATGCCACGTATACCTTCAAAAAAGTTAAGATAGTAACTGTCACTTATCTCTATATTCAAAAAGCCCTTAACAACATTGTAGCCTTTAACATCTTCGACATTAGCGACCAAATAGCTGCCTATTTGCTCTCCTATTTGCACTGGGTTGCCTTTTACAAAACGCAACATAGGAAAAACCACTACAGTGATATCTCCTGCAAACTCTTTTCGCGTAGCTTGAAATTCAACAGTTTCTAATTCAACTTGATAAGCCGTTAAAACGGCTTGCTTAACATGATGCGATATGCTATTTTGAAGCTCCATTATAAAATTGTATTGGCTGGCAAAGATAGGAAGTTTTTAATGTTTTACTAAGTAAATCCTAATGTACTTAAATAATTCTTTAGCTGTAATAAAAAAGCTACCTAATTAGCTCTTTTTTAGTTTTTTACGCTAACAATCTAATAACTATAACTCTTTTTTAAAGTGTCGTTTTTCTATGTTTTTTGCACTTCATCTATTCATCGATTTTTTAACAAAAAACAACACGCTCTTAATCTAATTTATTGGTAGAAAAACCTAAAAATTAGATTTTAAAACCGCTTTTTACAATTTTTGTTTATAAGCTATTTATCAAAAAAAACAACTTGTTAAATTAATAAGCCCACCAGAATCTTAATTTCCCTCGATTGAGTTTCATAGGTGATAGTCTTGTTAAAAGACTATAATTAACTAAAATATGAGGAGACTATTTACTCTCGCTATATATCTATTAGTATCTTATGGTTATTCGCAAACCAAAGAACTAGATAGCCTTTCTATTGAATTAGCATTTCAAACTGCAGATTCTTTAAAGGTAGATACCTCATTAAAAATTATTGAGCAACTATACCACCAAAAAGCTTACGATAGGGCTCTAAAATACATTCAACAAAGTGAGAAACTAGCTTTACAAATCAATTACCAATACGGAATTGCTCATACCACCTATTATAAAGCTTTGATTTACGCCGAGAAAGATGATTATATTAATGCCATGGCAGGGTATAATAGAGCAAAAACACTATTTAAGCAGCTTAATGATTCTATTTGTATTGCCAAGATTAATAACAGCATTGGCCTTATAGAAATGAAACGCGGTAACTTTTCTAAAGGTTTAAAATTTGTGCTGTCTGCTATTGAGGCCTTAGAAGAAACTGAAATGCGCCAAGAATTGCGTTATGCTTATGCCAGCTTAGGAGAAACCTATTACGAAATTAACGACCTTAATAAGGCTATAGAATATAATTTAAAAGCACTTGAAATTCAAAGATACCTTAATGACAAAGGTGGAATTTACAAATCTAATCTCCTACTGGCTAAACTCTATTCTAAAACACGAGAGCATAGAAAAGCCATTCGGTTTTATGAACAAGTTTTACAAAGTGCTCATGGGAAAACAGATTCTATTAAACGCAGTGTATTGCCCAAATTGGGTGGCGAATATTTAGAGTTTAACGATTACAAATCGGCTACAAAGCATTTACTAAAAAGTTTAAAGTTAAACCGAAAGCACAATGACAAGTCTAATTTAGTAACCACACTTAATAATTTAGGACGTTTAAATCTTAACGAAGGGCGTTTAAAAACTGCCGAAAAACAATTAAATGAAGCAGGTTTACTGGCAAAACAATTAAAGAATACCGATGAGCTTTTAAAATACTACCAATTAATGAAGGGCTTAGATTCTACCAAAAAGAATTTTGATCGCGCTTTTGTATGGCAACGCAAATACTATACATTAAAAGAACGTCATGAAGCACCAAAATTAAAACCACAATCGCTATTGCCCCCTGCTGTAAGTGAAAAAATAGTTGAGCTCCCCGTCTCTGAAACACCTGTAGTAAAAGCCATACCCTTAGCTGCACCAAAAACTCTAGGCGTTAATGCCAATAGTATATTTGAAAAATTAAAAAAATTCCAATTTCTATTCTATGCCGCTCTGGGCTTATTAGCAATTCTCTCTATTTTTCTTGTTCTAGTATTTTTAAAACGTAACACCACCTTAAAATACACCCAAGAGCTTGAAGATAAAAATCTTAAAGTACAACTACAAAACGAAGCTTTTGTAGAGCAGACAAAGCACTTAGAAAATGTAAATAATGTTAAAGACAAATTATTTTCTATTGTCTCTCACGATCTAAAAGACTCGTTATCTTCTATTAATGGGTTTATAGATCTCTTAAAAGACGGTTCGTTATCTCGTGAGGAGTTTGACAATTTAATTCCAGAATTAAGTGAGAATGCCAATAATGCATCCTTATTGCTATTTAATTTGCTCAATTGGTCTAAATCGCAAATGCAATCGTTAAAGCCCAGTCCTAGTTTGTTTGACGTACAAGAAGTTTTTGAAGAAAAGATCAAACTTATCGAACAACGCTTAGAAAATAAAGGAATCGAATTGGTGAACCACTCTTCACGTGATTTTGCTTATGCCGATAGGAGTATGTTTGAAATTATCATACAAAACCTACTGGCTAATGCATTGAAATTTTCTAGAAAAGGAGATGCTGTGACCATTTCTAATCATATTAGCAATGGCAATTGTATTGTAAGTATAGCCGATACTGGTGTTGGTATTTCTGAAAAAAGTATGGCCAAACTTTTTAAACAAAATGGCGTACATACAACTATGGGGACAAATAATGAAAAAGGTACTGGTTTAGGACTTTCTATTTGTAAAGAGTTGGTAGAGCTCAACGATGGAAAAATTTGGGTAGAAAGCACACCTAACGTAGGCAGTACATTTTTTGTACAGTTGCCCAAATCTAAACCTATAGCCAGTTAAGAGTCTCGTGGTAAAAAGACTTCGGCCATCATACAACGCGCGCTACCGCCACCATAGGTCTCTATAGTGTCTAAAGGACTGTAAAGTATTTCGCAGTGTTTTTCTATATGAAGTACCTGGTCCTTTGTTAAAGCCTTATAAGCTGTTGTACTCATCGCTAAGTAGCGTTTTTCATTAGCACCTATGATTTGTAACGCATTCCCTGAAAAAGCCCTGCTTTGTGCATCTGTAATCGCAATAATGGCTTTCCCATCGTCTTTCAACTGTTTTAAAACCATTTTACGTTCTTTTTTATCATCTATAGCACTGGGACAAATTAAAGCAAAGGTTTCTGCAATACTCAACATTACGTTGGTATGGTATAGTGTTTTGCGTTGGCCTTCTACAGTTTGGTATGCTGAAAACACCACGGGGGTATATTCAAAGTCTTCACAAAACTCGATAAACAAATCTTCATCGGCTCTTGGTGATAACGCGCAATAGGCTTTGCTGTGCGCTCGGTCTAAAACAACACTTCCTGTACCTTCTAAAAACACACCATCGTCTTCTGCACTGCTATAGTCTATAACATTATCTATTTTAAAACCATCGGCTTCAAGTGTTTCTAAAACAGCCTCCCTGCGTTCTAATCTTCGATTTGGTGCAAACATAGGATATATCCCTACATCTCCATTGCCATGAAAAGACACCCAATTGTTGGGAAACACCGCATCTGGAGTTTCTGGAGTAGGCGTATCGTCTACAACAATAACGTGAACACCTATTGCTTTTAAACGCGATACAAAAGCATCGAACTCCTGCTGCGCTTTAGCATTAATGGTACTGGGCAATACATCGCCTATGGGGTTCTGATAAAAATTATTAACCGCCGTTTGCGGATTTGCTGTAAAACCAACAGGTCTTACCATTAAAATAGAATTCGTAGTATGCTGTGCCATATTTAGAGTTTCTTAATTACAAAAAAAGCCTCATGAAACATCATGAAGCTTTTTTATAAGATTAAACGCTAATCTATCTCTTTTCTATAGGAGCAAAACCTCTTTCTGTTTCACCTACGTATAATTGTCTTGGACGCCCTATTGGCTCTTTATTTAAACGCATTTCTCTCCATTGTGCGATCCATCCTGGTAAACGTCCTAAAGCAAACATTACTGTAAACATTTCTACAGGAATCCCCATAGCTCTGTAAATAATACCTGAGTAGAAATCTACGTTTGGATATAATTTTCTATCTACAAAATAAGAATCTTCTAAAGCTTCTTTCTCAAGACCTTTAGCGATATCTAAAATAGGATCTTGTACGCCTAAAT
>CAZLTR010000238.1:0-5199 GCA_964562415.1 uncultured Hyunsoonleella sp.
TTTTTGTCCGTAGCGCTGCTATGAGCTTCAAAAAGTGCCTCATCTAGTTAAATTTCAACTCATTTTCGGTTAAAAACAAAACGTCAAGATGAGTTCAGATAAAAGAAAAAGGAAACAAGATCTATAACTTTAGAGTAAAGTTATTTATTTTTAAGACACCGAAACTAACCATCGCACTATACTTTTACATATAGTTATCTATAGCATCTCTTAAAAACCTTTAAATTAATGCATCAAAAAATACTATTATTAAGCCTTATAGTTGCTTTCAATTTTAGTTTTTCTCAAACAAAAACCGAACTTGAAATGCTTATTAAAGATGTAGGTCTCACAACAAACAGCATCTACATTACCTCATCTAAATCCTACCAAACTATAGCGTCTTATGGCTCTAAAGTTTTACCCAAATTATTTGAACATTTCGATAATAAAACGCCTAGTAACACATGGTTTAACTGTAAAAAAGAGGTCTTAACTTTAGGTGAATTGGCAGTGCTTATAGCTCATCAAATAGCCCCTATTCCCAAAGCACTATATTTAAAAACAACAAGTTTATATAGCTATGTTCCCAGTGCTATCTTAACTTATGAACTAGAACAAAATCCCGACTATTTTTTTTAAATTGTTACAGTAATCGAAATGACCATGAATCATTTTTTAGTTTTAATACATTTAAAACAAACTACTTGTACTGGCTTTCTAAAAAACACAAAAGAGTATTTGACAAAAAACAGCTGATCATGATTAATGATAGTATGAAACAGTTAAAAAGCTATATCCCTAAGCAAATAGATAATGCATTAAAATTTACAACCTCTAAACCCCCAAAAAATACAACGAAATATAACTATCTAGAAAAAATCATTGTAAGTGAGCAAACTTTTTACCATTCAGGAGAAAAAAAGACGACTTATCCATACAAAAATGGCCTTAGAAATGGAATAGCCAAACAATACCTGAAGTATGGCTCATTAGAAGTAGATTGGTTTTATACCAATGGTCAGTTAACAGATGCCATACTGTACTATGATACTGGTGAAAAGAGAGCCGACTACGACTATAGCAATGGGATCGTTAATAACATTACAAATTATTTTAAAGATGGAGCCCTTAAATCGACTTCAATCTACACAAAAGGGATTTTAAAACATGAAATTTTATACCATAAAAAAGGCCAAATAATAACAGATTATAATTTTAAAGCAGCATCTGGGAACTATGTTTATAAAAGCTACTATCCATCATACTCCTTAGCGCCAGCTAGATTTTCTACAGAACGCTATAAGGTTATCAATAAAAAACTTTATGCCCCTTATACACCCAAAACATTTTCGTTTTATGAAAACCATGTGTTAGTAAAAAAAATTGAATACTATCCAACAGGAGAGCTTTTAAATGAATGCTACTATAAAAATGATGCTATCGAAGGTATTTCTAAAACCTATTATAAAAGCGGACAACTAAAAGCACAATCATTATATAAAAACGGTACTATAATAGAACAGAATGCTTATTATGAAACAGGAGAAAAAAAAATCGAATGGGCCTACACTTCTGGCAAAAGAAATGGTCCGTCTAAAGCATATTACAAAAACGGCGTACTTAGCATGCAATCATTTTATAAAAATGATACCTTAATTAAAAAAAGTGATTATTACGAAACGGGAGAAAAAAAATTCGAATGGTCCTACACTTCTGGCAAAAAAGATGGGATTTCTAAAAAATATTATAAGAGCGGACAGCTTGCTAGTAACCTATTTTTTAAAAATGACATAAAAACAGGTTTAACGTTATATTATAAAAATGGGGGTCTAAAAGCTACATATGGCTATAATTGTGGCAAAAGAAATGGCCCATCTAAAGCATATTACATAAATGGTGTACTTAGCATGCAATCATTTTATAAAAATGATACCTTAATTAAAAAAAGTGATTATTACGAAACGGGAGAAAAAAAATTCGAATGGTCCTACACTTCTGGCAAAAAAGATGGGATTTCTAAAAAATATTATAAGAGCGGACAGCTTGCTGGTGATCTATTTTTTAAAAATGATATACAAACAGGTTTAACTATGTATTACGAAAACGGAGCGCTAAAAGCCAAATATAAATACGAGTCTGGAAAGAAAAATGGTATTTCTAAAGGCTACTATAAAAATGGACAATTAAAAACAGAGTGGCTTTTTAAAAACGGGGAATTAATCAAGAAAACATCTTATTAAAATGCGTAAAGCATTTACATTCTAAAAACAAACAAAGCAACCTCTATCTTAAACAAAAGCGCCAAAAACTCTATGGTTTTTGGCGCTTTCAAACAAAGTAGGGAGCTATTAATTATTTCAGGACTAATTTTAAGGTTTTATATTCGGTTTCTGCTGCATTTAACTTGCAAAAATACACGCCAGCTGCCATACCGCTACGCTTTAACTCTATGGCATTAGTACCTATCGTTGCGTCTACGGCAATTTCTTTGACCAAACGGCCAAGTTGGTTATATACTTTTAAGGTTACGGTTTCGTCTACTACAGAGGTAAACTGGATGTTGGTAACACGTGTCATTGGGTTAGGTTGAGCCAATGTCGATGCGCCATCATTAGCGCCTCCTGTTACAGTGGCCGTACTCGTTGCAAAACTTACCTGCTCTAGGGTCATTGCTTTTGTGGTTTGAACGCCATTATCGGCAATCATAGTATACACTATAGAGGTAATGTCGTTTGCCTTAATAGGAGTACCACTCGAAGCTGTAAACTCTGAAAATAAAAGTGTATGTGCTGTTAGGTTTTCGGTTAAGTTGATATTCACACCGTATTGAGCTTCCCAATCGTCTACACTTGCTTTTATTAAACGTATGTTCAATATGCCAGTTCCTTTGGCTTGTAATTTTAAACTGTTGTAAGCCGATACATCTACAGGGCTAAATCTTGGTGTTAATGCTCTATAAGTGGCTACATAGTCGCTAGTTGTAGCTTCTAAACTAATGTTACGTTCTACTGGAAATTCTTCGTTAGTATAAGTTGTAGTGTTAGGAGCAACGTCAAAACGTTTTATATCTGCTTGAGAATCATCGATACCCCATGGTCCATCCGATAAAAACAAATCATCTGGAGTTTGTGAACCATTACTAATTCTAAATCCTATATCGAATAAGTTTCCTGCATCTACTTCTATATTAGAAATGTAATTCCCTTCTAAATCTATAGTCGTTGTTACATTCTCCACCTCTTGTGTTTCTGTCGCACGCACCCCTGCATTAAATACTATAGAATCGCTGGCATTGGTATTTACAATCTGTAAATCTAGTTTTCCATTGCGGTAACGGCCTTCTCTTACAAATACTGTTGGCGGTGCAGAATTGTTATACCCCTTTATAGGTTGCTGTACTTCTATAAGGCGTACCACTTCTTCACCTAAGCTTACAAGATCATCTAAAGAACTCGACCAGATTTGGAAATTATAATACGGCACATCTTTCTCATATTGATCTAAATTCCAGTGGCTTTCTATTTCAAATTTGCCATCTTTAGTAGGCTTAGCCGATAAACTCAATACAAACTCTAAACCGCCTTCACTATTGCGTATTAAAGCTTTGATAAACTGCTGTTCTCTAATTTCTACGGTAGATACCGAAACCAATTGTGCTCCTAATAAACGATCGCAAATATATTTAGTGTGTTCGTATACGCCATTCTCGGTTTCTAGAACTAGTATAGATCCTATGGCCTCTCCTGCTCTCAAATAATCTACAGAATAGATCGCCTTAGCATTGGTAATATTTACTAAATCGGTTGGAGAAGATTCGATCACCTGGTCTTCATTAATTACAGATAACGGGATAAAACTTTGTAACTGTAGTTCTGTAGTACCTCCTTTTCCAGTTTTACTTCTACTTACACCATATTTTTTATTTTTTGTAAAACGTTTGGCTGTTGTTGTATTAAACTTATAACTGTTCTTAACACGGTTAAAGTTTCGCTTATTAATTAATTCGGATAATCTATTATTACTTTCTAATCCTCCTTGGTTGGCACTAGAAGAAGCAGAAACTTCTATTACAGGGCAATCGGCATAACCAGAACACGAAGGGTCTTCACAATCTATCAATCCATCACCATCATCATCAATACCATTAGTACAATCTTCTTGTGGTACAGGAGCAGTTGGACAACGTGCCCCATCGTTAGAAGAACTAGAAGGCCCAAATGCAAATAAATTAGATTCCATCGCTACGACACCATCTAAGTCCTGTACATTTTGAATCACGTAAATAGTTCCTGTTTGATTTGCAGACACGTAAAAACGTCCCGAAGCATCGAAATAAACGGCACCATAGGTATAATTTAAGCCCGACAGTATAGGCACTTCGCCTAAACTAGTTATACTGCCTGTTTCGGCATTAATACGGTATAAAATATTTGTATTCTTTTCTACGGTATATAATTGATTATCTACTGCATTAAACGCCCAATCGTGAACACTTATACTTTGAGACAGGTTTAAAGTCGCAATATATTTGCCATAATTTTGAGAATTCGGGTCTAAGTCTACACTGTAATAAGTGGCGCCTCCCCCTTTTAAGTAATAAACACCAGAGGCACTCACATCGCCTACGTAACGGTTACTTGTAGGCAATTCATCAATATAAAACGTTTGTGTGGAGAAGTCTTTACCAATACGTACAATAGTTTTAGAAGGTGTACTTAAGGACCCCCAAATATAGCCATCGGCGGGATTATAAGCAGCAGCATTGATGTTACCTGGTGTCACATCGGTAGCAACAACATAAGCATTTCCAGAGGCCAAATCTATTGCGTATACATCGTTAAACTGAAATAAATACGCATTGTAGTCGCAATTAAATGGTTCGTTTTGAGATTGCATGTGGCTATAAAAAGCACATACTAAAAATAGGTTTAGTAGTATTTTTTTCATTTTATTTGGGGTATTATTTACTGTAAATTTATGTATTTACAGGCTTTGCCCCGCTCTAAATTCGGTGGATGAAATTTAAGTATAGACGAACGGTCTATTTTACAAGATGAAGTGTTTTTCTTACGTAAAAACACATCTATTGGTTTAAAAAGATGTGTTCGTTTTTAAATTGATACCTTTTGCCATATAAAAATAGCACGCATTACCGATAGATTATAGCAAATTTTTAGATTAAACCTGCTTGTATACTAGTGAACTCATCTTGAGGTT
>CAZLTR010000239.1:0-329 GCA_964562415.1 uncultured Hyunsoonleella sp.
CGATAACTCCGCAAAAGTGCGCTTTCCTACGTAAATTTTACGTTTTCTATAAACCACATATTTTTGCAGGTAGTAAGCAACAGCTTCCGACTGGCAAAAATATTTCATCGTGTCTGGAACTTTAAAACGCATTTCTTCGGCTACTCTAAAGAAATGATCTACAGCATTTCTACTGGTTAATATAATAGCAGTATAATTGTTAAGATCAATTTTTTGATGTCTAATTTCCTTAGCAGAAACACCTTCAACATGAATAAAAGGTCTGAAATCTATTTTAACCTTTTTTTTCTCTTGTAAATCGAAGTAAGGAGAATTCTCAACTTTTGGTT
>CAZLTR010000239.1:339-5113 GCA_964562415.1 uncultured Hyunsoonleella sp.
AAAGATACAAAATAAAATAGAACAAGTTCTTTTTAATTTCATTTTGGTGCCCTTTAAATGTGGTTATTAAGCCGCTAGTATTCAATAAAAGGATTAAAATGATAATGCCCTGTAACAACAGTTTGTTGGGAGTGATACTGTAGGTTAAAAGCGCATTGATGGGTAGTAAAATTAGGCCAATGTAGTTCTTATAACTTATTTTTTGAAACAAATACGCATCCACCATAGCATCTATTTCAAAAAGGCTTGCAATAAGGCGTTCTAATAGTACTTTTGCAAGAATAAAGGCAGTAACTCCAAATAAAAATTTTACAGTTAGCGTAAGGTTTATAGTAATGTGTGTGGCGAGGTGTTCTATACAAATAAGACTAAAGATAGTAGCCGTAATAATTAAATTTACAAATAAAAAGGCATCGTGGTAGTCAAGGAATTTTTGATCTCTACTGTAAATTTTTAGGTATTTAGAGTTGCCCAGTACCAAAAGGAAATCATGAAACCTTTTGGGAGCAACGGCTTTAGCCAATGCAATTGCTAAAAAGCCAACAACCATTAAAATAGTAAAAAGTGAATGTGATGGTATTTCCCTTAACATGGTCTAAAATTATCATAAAATTGTTACCTGAGGTCAAATATTAATAAATTTTTAAAAAAAATAAAGGCTTAAAAATGTACATTTGCTGCTATATTTATTTAGATGAAGGACGCAGTTGTAATCATTCCAACCTATAATGAGATTGAAAATATAGAAGCTATCGTACGAGCTGTGTTTTCAGAATCTAGAGCCATACACATACTCATAGTAGATGATGGCTCTCCCGATGGGACTTCAAAAAAAGTAATGGAGTTACAGCAAGAGTTTGAAGGGCGACTGCATTTAAAACAGCGTGAAAAGAAATTAGGCCTAGGTACTGCTTACATATTAGGTTTTAATTGGAGTTTGGTGAGATCGTACCAGTATATTTTTGAAATGGATGCAGATTTCTCTCATAATCCAAAAGATTTAAAGCGTTTGTATGCAGCCTGTGCCGATGAAGGCGCAGACATGTCTATTGGGTCCAGATATCTCACAGGTGTGAATGTTGTGAATTGGCCTATGAGTCGCGTGTTAATGTCTTATATGGCTTCTAAATATGTGCGTCTTATTACGGGGATGCATATTAATGACACTACAGCGGGTTTTGTGTGCTACAAGCGTAGCGTTTTAGAAACATTAAATCTAAGAAAGATAAAGTTTATAGGCTATGCATTTCAAATTGAAATGAAATTTAAAACCTATCTTGAAAAATTTAAAATTGTTGAGGTTCCTGTGATATTCACAGACAGAACCAAAGGCACCTCTAAATTAAGTTCAGGGATTATTTCTGAGGCTGTTTTTGGGGTGATATCTATGAAAATGAAAAGTTTATTTAAAGGTAATAAATAGCATGAAGAGAATACTAATTAAAAATGCAAAAATTGTAAACGAAGGTGCGATTTTTAGCGGAGACATTTTAATAGAAGGCGAGCGTATTAAGCAAGTTGCAACCTCTATAAGTGCGAAATGGGCAGATGTACAAATTATCGATGCAGAAGGGAAATACGTATTGCCAGGAGCTATAGACGACCAAGTACACTTTAGGGAACCAGGGCTAACCCATAAGGCGAATATAGAAACCGAATCTAAGGCCGCTTTAGCAGGTGGGATTACCTCTTTTGTAGAAATGCCCAATACCAATCCGCAAACGACTACTGTAGAAAAGTTAGAGGAAAAGTTTGCAATAGCAGCTCAAACCTCATCGGCGAATTACTCTTTTATGTTTGGTGGGACTAATGATAACTTAGAGGAAATTAAAAAGCTGGATGAAACTAGTGTTGCGGGCTTAAAATTGTTTCTAGGATCTTCAACAGGAAATATGTTGGTAGACGATCCAGAGGTGCTAGAAAATATCTTTAAAAATACAAACCTTGTGATTTCTGTACATTGTGAGGATGAAGCTACTATTAAGGCCAACTTAAACAAGCATATTGCCGAATATGGTGATGAAATTCCTATAGAGAAACACCCTATCATTCGAAGTGAAGAGGCTTGCTATTTGTCATCTTCAACAGCGATAAAACTAGCACAAAAAACAGGAGCGCGTTTACATGTGTTTCATTTGTCTACTGGCAAAGAAACAGCCTTGTTTACCAATAAAATACCTTTAAAAGATAAGAAAATAACGGCAGAAGTGTGTATCCATCATTTATGGTTTTCCGATGAAGATTACAAAGAAAAAGGCACATTTATAAAATGGAATCCTGCTGTAAAAACGGCGAAAGACCGAGCGCAGTTATGGGAGGCTTTATTAGACGATAGAATAGATGTTATTGCTACAGACCATGCACCGCATACTTTAGAGGAGAAGAAAAACGTTTATACCAAAGCACCTTCTGGAGGGCCATTAGTACAGCATGCATTACCAGCTATGTTAGAAATGTATCATAAAGGAAAAATTTCTATAGAGAAAATTGTAGAAAAGATGTGCCATAACCCCGCTATTTTGTTTCAAGTAAAAGATAGAGGTTATATTAAAGAAGGGTATTTTGCAGACCTAGTACTGGTCGATCTTAATAGTCCGTGGACTGTTAAAAGTGAAAATATTTTATACAAATGTGGCTGGTCTCCTTTTGAAGGCTCTACATTTAAATCTAGAATTACGCATACCATCCTAAATGGAAGTTTAGTGTACCATAATTTTAAATTTGCGCCAGTTAAAAATGCCAAGCGCTTAACCTTTAATCGCTAATGTTTAAAAAAGGGATATTACTTTGTGTTTTAGCAACGCTCATGGGCGCATGCTATAAATTTAATGCGCCAGAACGCCCCGAAAATTTGATTCCAAAAGATAAAATGATACAAATTTTAATGGATTCGAAATTAATTAGTAATGGGGTAACAGGGTATGATAAAAAAGTACTGGACAGTTTGCATGTTACAGTAGACAGTTACATTTTTGAAAAATATGCCATAGATAGTGCGCAGTTTGCACAGAGTAATACTTATTATGCCTACCATTTAGATGACTATCAGTATATCTATGGAGTATTGAAAGATACTTTAGGAAAATTGAAAGAGTATTACAAAGAAGAAATAGAGTTAGAGAAAAAAGCTAAAAAAATACAAGACTCTTTAAAAGCTCTTGAGAAAAAGAAGGATACCTTAGCATTAAAAACAGCTAAAAAAAATACCAAAACAACAACAAAAGGACTTATTGCTCCTGTTTCAGATACGCCTTAGAAACTTTATCTATAGCATCTGTAATAGGAGTGAATTTAAAATCTAAAGTCGATTTTAACTTACTGTTATCGTAAACTAGAGTTGAGGTTAGTGTACGTGCCAGATTTTTGGAAAGGCTACGACGCTTTCTTAAAACTTTATGGGTAAACCAATCTAAACGCCATCCTATTTGCAATAACCAAGGTGGTGCCAGTTTCTGGGGTGGCGCTACTTTTAATGCCTTCGCTACAGATTTTAAAAATGTGGCATAAGACCAATTTTCGGCTACTAAAATGTAGCGTTCTTCGCTATGTTTACTTTTTAAAAGTTGTACCATAATAGCAACAACATCTTGAACTGAAATTAAACCAATAGAGCCAGAAGTATAATAGCGTAAACCGCTATGTACTTTTTTAAAGATATAACCAGAGCCGTAGTGCCATATGCCTGCGCCTAAAATAACACCAGGATTAATGATAACCGCATCAAGACCTTCTTGCGTACCTCGCCATACTTCAAGTTCTGCCCCGTATTTAGTGATCGCATAAACGCTGTGGTCTTCTTCTGGTTGCCATACAGTCTTCTCGGTGGTAGAGGTTGCTCTTATAGGTGTGCCTATGGCAGCAATAGAGCTTACATGGCATAATTTTTTAACCGTAGGGGAGCTTATGCAAAAATTAACGATATTAGCAGTGCCTTCAATATTGGTGCATCTTAACAGCTTGTACTTATCAGGTTCAAAAGATACAAAAGCAGCGCAGTGGTATACAAAAGTTACGTCTGCAAAAGCAACTTCTAAAGATGGGAGGTCTAAGATATCAGCTTTAACCCATTCTATTTTATCAAACAAAGGCATGATATCCTCAGTATAGGATTTAAATACTTGTTTTACGTTTTTAAATTTATGTTCCGATCTGTAAATGGCTCTAACCGCTTCATTTTCAGAAGTTAATTTAAAAAGCAAATGTGCACCAACTAAACCTGTACCCCCTGTTACTAAAATCATAGCTCTAAAGTAAAGAATTATTGAGAATCACAGCCTATTTCTAGACGTATTTTTATATTTGCGCTAGTTTTTAAAATGATATAACGAGATGAAGAATTTTGTAGAAGAATTAACATGGAGAGGTATGATTCATACGGTAATGCCAGGCGCAGAAGACCACTTAATGGAAAGCATGCGTAGCGCTTACGTTGGATTTGATCCTACAGCCGATTCTTTACATATTGGTAACTTAGTTCCTATTATGTTGTTAGCGCATTACCAACGTTGTGGGCATAAACCCGTAGCTTTAGTTGGAGGAGCAACAGGTATGATTGGAGACCCTTCTGGAAAATCTAATGAGCGTAATTTATTAGATGAGAATACGTTACGACACAATCAAAACGCTATAAAAGCGCAATTGGCGCATTTTTTAGATTTTGAAAGTGATGCTGAAAATGCTGCAGAACTCGTGAACAATTACGATTGGATGAAGGATTTTTCATTTTTAGAATTTATTAGAGATGTGGGGAAGCATATCACTGTAAATTATATGA
>CAZLTR010000240.1:0-5102 GCA_964562415.1 uncultured Hyunsoonleella sp.
TTCCTGTAATGCATGATGACCAACATGGTACTGCAATTATTTCGGCAGCAGCCTTAATAAATGCTTTAGAATTAGCTGATAAAAAGATAGAAGATGTAAAAATTGTGATAAGTGGTGCAGGAGCCGCAGCTATTTCATGCTCACGTTTATACCAATCTTGTGGTGCACAACGTAAAAATATGGTGATGTTAGACAGTAAAGGTGTGATTCGCGATGACAGAGATAATCTTACATCACAAAAAGCCGAGTTTGCAACCCATAGAAAGATTGATACCTTAGAAGAGGCTATGACAAATGCCGATGTGTTTATTGGTTTGTCAATGGCAGATATTGTAACGCCAGACATGTTGAAACTTATGGCTAAAGATCCTATTGTGTTTGCAATGGCAAATCCTAATCCAGAGATTAAATACCAGTTGGCCGTAGATACAAGAGACGATATTATCATGGCAACAGGACGTAGCGATCATCCTAATCAAGTTAATAATGTACTAGGGTTTCCATTTATATTTAGAGGGGCCTTAGATGTGCGGTCTTCTGAAATTAACGAAGCCATGAAGATGGCAGCGGTTAAAGCACTTGCAGCATTAGCTAAAGAGCCTGTGCCAGAGCAAGTAAATATTGCCTATGGGCAAACGCGCTTGGCTTTTGGTAAAAATTACATCATTCCTAAACCCTTTGATCCCCGACTTATTGCCGAGATTCCACCAGCTGTAGCTAAAGCGGCAATGGATAGTGGTGTTGCCAAAGCGCCAATTACAGATTGGGATAAATACAAGGATACCTTGCGAGAACGTTTAGGTTCAGACAATAAATTGGTACGTTTATTATTAAACCGCGCCAAATTAGATCCTAAACGCGTGGTGTACGCAGAAGGCGATCAACTACCTGTGTTAAAGGCCGCTCAAATTGCCTATGAAGAAGGTATTGCGATCCCTATTTTACTAGGACGAAAAGAAACCATTGAAGAATTGATGGCTCAAATTGATTTTGATGCCGATATTACGATTATAGATCCCAAAATAGAAGAAGAGAATGCGCGTAAAGACGAGTATGCAAAGGTGTATTGGGAACAAAGAAAACGTAGAGGAGTAACTTACTATTCGGCACAACGATTAATGCGTGAGCGTAATTATTTTGCGGCTATGATGGTAAACCAAGGCCATGCAGATGCTTTAATTTCTGGATATTCTAGAAATTACCCTACAGTATTAAAACCTATGTTGGAAGTGATTGGTATGGCAAAAGGTGCCACACGTATTGCTACAACAAATGTAATGATGACCAAACGAGGCCCTTTGTTTTTAAGTGATACCTCAATTAATATCGATCCCTCGGCAAAAGATTTGGCAAAAATAGCAGTAATGACCTCTAAGGTGATTAAAACCTGTGGTTTTGAACCTACCATGGCAATGATTTCGTATTCTAACTTTGGGTCATCTTCAAACGAAAAGGCATCTAAGGTAAGAGAGGCTGTAGCGATGTTACATCGTAGTTATCCCGATTTAGTTGTAGATGGAGAATTGCAAACCGATTTCGCATTAAACGATACGATGTTGCGAGACAAATTCCCGTTTTCCAAACTGGCAGGGCGCAAGGTGAATAGTCTTATTTTTCCAAATTTAGATGCAGCAAATATTACTTATAAGCTCTTAAAAGAGTTGAATGAAGCCGATTCTATTGGGCCTATTATGATGGGAATGCGCAAACCTGTACACATCTTGCAATTAGATGCAAGTGTAGATGAAATTGTAAATATGACAGCTATTGCTGTTATCGATGCACAGCATAAAGGAAAGTGGGAATTAGAAAAAGAGATTTCTTAGCTGTAAAACGCAAATAAATTTATTACATTTGGCAGGCTAAGAGGGACTTAAATGATTACACATATTCAAGGGAAGCTTATAGAAAAGAATCCAACCGATGTCGTTATAGATTGTAACGGCATTGGCTATATATTGCACATATCTTTACACACTTACTCTCAAATACCAGATAAAGAAAGCCTAAAGTTGTATACGCATCTTCAAATTAAGGAAGATGCGCATACGCTTTTTGGATTTTCGTCTTTGGCCGAACGTGAGATCTTTAGACTACTAATATCTGTGAGTGGTATAGGCGCCAGTATTGCTAGAACCATGCTGTCTTCCTTAACGCCCAAACAAGTACGAGAAGGAATCGCTACTGGAGATGTAGCTCTAATACAATCTATTAAGGGTATTGGGGCAAAAACAGCCCAGCGCGTTATTATAGATCTTAAAGATAAAGTCTTAAAGATTTACGATATAGACGAAGTTTCTATAGCCAAAGACAATACCAACAAGAATGAAGCGTTATCAGCTCTAGAAGTTCTTGGTTTCGCTAAAAAGCAGGCAGAGCGCGTTGTAGATAAGGTTATCGCAACCCAGCCAGAAGCTACAGTCGAAACTATCATTAAACAAGCTTTAAAAAATTTATAACATATTTTGAGTAATACTAAGTATAGCTGTCGGAGATCCATTCATAGATGTCTTACCCTAATTGTTACACTTCTGTTGTCCATCTTTGCTTGGTCTCAACAACCTGTTCAAGATTCTGTAAAAACAGGGTTTAGTTTAGGTAAAATAAAAACAGCAAGACCTAATAGTATAGAAACGGCATATACCTACGATCCTTTAACAGATCGCTATGTGTATACCGAAAAAGTAGGCCGCTTTAATATCAATTATCCTATAATCTTAACACCAGAAGAGTATAAAAAATTAGTCGCAAAAGAAAATTTAAAAGCGTACTATAAAGGTAAAATCGATGCTTTTGATGGTAAAAAAGAAGGTGCAGAAGAGGAGCGTAAAAACTTATTGCCCGAATTTTATGTGAATTCTAATTTTTTCGAAACCATTTTTGGAGGTAATACCATAGAGGTAATTCCGCAGGGATCTGTAGAAATGGATTTGGGAGTACTGTTTTCTCGTCAAGATAATCCGTCATTTTCCCCTAGAAATAGAAGTAATTTTAACTTCGATTTTGACCAACGTATCAGTTTGAGTTTATTAGGTAAAGTGGGGACACGATTACAAGTGAATGCCAATTATGATACCCAAGCCACGTTCGATTTTCAGCAGGTTATAAAATTAGAATACACCCCTACCGAAGATGATATTATAAGAAAAATAGAGGTAGGTAACGTTAACATGCCTTTAAATAGTTCTTTAATCACAGGGGCGCAAAGTCTTTTTGGGGTTAAAGCACAATTGCAGTTTGGAAGAACGACTGTAACAGGGGTATTTGCCGAACAACAATCGCAAGGGAATACTGTTGTTGCCCAAGGTGGAGGGACCGTAGAAGAATTCGATTTTTTTATAAGAGATTATGATGAGAATAGACACTTCTTCTTAGCACAGTACTTTAGAGATACTTACGATGAAGCCTTAAGAAATTACCCCTTTATCAATAACAGAGGGCTGCAAATTACCCGATTAGAAGTGTATATTACCAATAGAAGTAATAGAACCGAAAATGTTAGAAATGTGGTGGCCCTTCAAGATTTAGGAGAGTCGTCTCCAGAAAATATCTTTATTAGCCCTTTACCAGCAGGGTTTATAAGGAATACAAGAGCTTTTCCAGATAACAGCAATAACGCTTTTGATCCAACAACAATAGGATCTGGTTCTTCACTAAATAATGCAATACGAGACATTGCCACAGCGCAAAGCGGCTTTGGTGTTAGCGTTAGTGAAGGTTCTGATTTTGGAAAGCTGGAAAATGCACGAAAATTATTAGAAGGGCAGGAATATACCCTTAATTCAGAATTAGGATATATTTCCTTAAACCAAAGGCTAACAGCCGATGAGGTGCTTGCAGTAGCTTTTCAGTATACAGTGGGAGGGGATGTGTTTCAGGTTGGTGAATTCGCTAATGATGGTGTAGATCCTAATGCGGTGTCGACCAATGGGCAAGGGCAGGTCACGCAGGTTTCGAATAATGCTCTAGTCCTAAAAATGTTAAAAAGTAGTATTACAAACGTCGATCAACCGATTTGGGATTTAATGATGAAAAACGTTTATGATACTGGTGCTTTTAATTTAGAGCGTGACGATTTTACTTTAAATATCTTTTATGAAGAAGGATCGCCTTTAAACTACATTACACCAGTAGACCCTAATCAAGGCTTTGTTTTTGATGTGAATCGCAGGCCGTTAAATAATAATGATGCTAATAGAACACCAGATAGGGATCGTATTGAGAGCATACCGCTTATTAGGCTCTTTAATTTAGACCGTCTGAATTTTAATGGCGATCCGCAACGGCAAGGTGATGGGTTTTTCGATTTTGTACCGGGTGTCACTGTAATTCCTCAAAATGGAAAAATTATATTTACAAGTGCAGAGCCTTTTGGAGAATATTTATTCGACCTTTTGGGTGATGGAGACTACGAGCAGCCCACAACATATAACCCAGATCAGACCAAATATGTGTATGATGTGCTATACAGCAGTACTAAAATTGCTGCTTTAGAGCAGGCCGAAAAGAATAAATTTAAGCTTAAAGGTCGTTATAAATCTAGTGGTGGCGATAGTGGTATTCCTATAGGTGGGTTTAATGTGCCTAGAGGGTCGGTGCGTGTTACTGCTGGTGGACGTGTACTAGTAGAAGGTGTAGACTATACGGTGAATTACCAATTAGGACGTGTTCAAATCTTAGATGAAGCTTTAAAAGCATCGAATACACCTATAGAAGTTTCTACAGAAAATAATGCGGTGTTTGGACAACAAACACGACGTTTTACAGGGCTTAACGTAGAACATAAGTTCAATGATAATTTTGTGATAGGGGGTACGCTTTTAAATCTTAACGAACGACCTATTACGCAAAAAGCCAATTTTGGAACAGAACCTACCAATAATACGATCGTTGGTTTTAATGGAAACTTCTCATCAGAAATCCCTTTTTTAACCCGAATTGTTAATAAATTACCAAATATAGATACAGATGTGCCTTCTAATATTTCACTACGAGGAGAATTTGCGCATCTCTCTCCTGGTGCTCCTAAAGGCACCGATTTAAATGGTGAAGAGACGTCCTATATAGACGATTTTGAAGGGGCTCAAAATGCGATAGATTTA
>CAZLTR010000241.1:0-779 GCA_964562415.1 uncultured Hyunsoonleella sp.
TGCCTAAGCCACTCGGCCACGACGCCATTGTATCGTATTTGTATACTTTTATAGAGAACTGCAAAATACGATTGCAAATGTAAAAAAAATTATGACTTGCTAATGTAAAAAATCACTTTTTACGTCTATCGGTCATTTTTATCGTTACTTTTTCAACATCTCCTCCTATTGGCGGGTTTAATTTACTAATAAGAACTGTTGCTTTTTTAACTAAAGCATCTTCATTAAAGATTCTATCTAAAATACGTCTAGCTACTGTTTCCAATAATTTTGCGGGCACAGCCATTTCTTCTTTTATCACTTTATTCAAAAATACATAATCTACGGTATCTTCCAAAGCATCTGTTTTAGCCGAAGTTTGTAAATTAGCTTTCACTTGCAAATCTACACGGTAGTCACTACCTATTTTTGTTTCTTCCTTTAGGCAACCATGATAGGCGAATACCCTTATATTTTCAACTTTTATTATTCCCATTGCCACTCGTTTTAAGTCGGCAAAATTACCTAATTTTGCTAATACTTTTGTTTAATTAAAGCAGTTTCTGTTTAAGAATTGCAACATATTTTATGTCTGAAGAAAGAAAATCACTAAATTTTATAGAGCAAATTATAGAAGACGACTTAGCTAACGGTATGTCTAAAGGCCATCTAAGGTTTCGTTTTCCTCCAGAACCTAATGGCTATTTACATATTGGCCATACTAAAGCTATAGGCATTAGTTTTGGTTTAGGCGAATATTATAATGCGCCAGTTAACCTTAGATTTGATGACACTAATCC
>CAZLTR010000241.1:789-5102 GCA_964562415.1 uncultured Hyunsoonleella sp.
CACTAATCCTGCCAAAGAAGAGCAAGAATATGTAGATGCCATTAAACGTGATATTAAATGGCTAGGGTATAAGTGGGATGCTGTTTTATTTTCTTCAGATTATTTTCAACAATTGTATGAATGGGCCATTCAATTTATAAAAGAAGGCAAGGCTTATGTTGACTCGCAATCTAGTGAAGCTATGGCCGAACAAAAAGGAACGCCAACACAACCTGGAATAGATGGCCCCTACCGTAACAGGTCTGTTGCTGAAAACCTTGAGTTATTCCAACAGATGAAAGATGGTGTATTTGATGAAGGCACTCATATTTTACGTGCTAAAATAGACATGCAGCACACAAATATGCTTATGCGCGATCCTATTATGTATCGTGTGATAAAAAAAGAACACCATAGAACAGGTAATGACTGGTGCATCTACCCTATGTACGACTGGACCCATGGCGAAAGTGATTACCTCGAACAAATTTCACATTCTCTGTGTTCCTTAGAATTTAAACCACATCGCGAACTTTACGATTGGTTTTTAGACCAAGTCGTAGCCCCTAATAAAATAAGACCTAAACAACGTGAATTTGCGCGCTTAAATTTAAACTACACCATTATGAGTAAGCGCAAATTATTGCAGCTGGTTGAAGACGGTGTTGTAAATGGTTGGGACGACCCCAGAATGCCTACCATATCGGGGTTAAGGCGCCGTGGTTACACACCAAATGCAATTCGCAAATTTGTAGAAACCGTAGGTGTTGCCAAAAGAGATAATATTATTGATGTTTCGCTTTTAGAATTTTGCATTCGTGAGGATTTAAATAAAACAGCACCTAGAGTAATGGCAGTTTTAGACCCGGTAAAGCTTATTATAACCAATTATCCCGATGATAAAGAAGAATGGTTCGATGCCGAAAACAATCCAGAAGACGCACAAGCAGGCCATAGAAAAGTACCTTTTTCTAAAAATTTATATATTGAAAGAGATGATTTTAAAGAAGAAGCCAGCAACAAATTTTTTAGACTAAAATTGGGTGGTGAAGTGCGTTTAAAAAACGCCTACATCATTAAAGCAAACAGTGTTAAAAAAGATGCCAATGGTACTATTACAGAAATACATTGTACCTATACCGAAGATACTTCAAAAAAAGTAAAAGGCACATTACATTGGGTTTCCATACCACATGCTTTAAAAGCTACGGTTAGAGCCTACGATCGCCTGTTTAACGACCCTGCACCAGACAGCCACCAGGATAAAGATTTTATGGCGTTTTTAAACCCTAATTCTCTAACCACCACCACAGCTTATGTAGAGCCTAGTTTAAAAGATGCTGCAATAGGAAACCGTTACCAGTTTCAAAGGTTAGGGTATTTTAACGTAGATAATGATACTAGTGCTAATAATTTAGTATTCAATAAAACGGTTGGTTTGCGAGATACTTGGGCAAAAGTAAAACCAAAACAAAATGAAAATCAGCCAAAACAACCGCAACAAAATAACAGACCGCCTATAGAACAAATAAAATCTTATGGAAAAAAATACGACAGAATGCCAGAAGATAAACAAGCAAAGGCAAAGGCTGAAATTATAGAATTGGCACAACACGTGGGTTACGACGATGTGGCCCCTTTGTTCAATACATCTGTCAAAAAATCTGGTACACGTATTATCACCATGATTACGCTTGGGGTTTTACTTAAAAATGGTTTGGAAAAAAATGAAGCTATCACCGCATTTATTTCTAAAGCACTGGAAGATAAGAATGCACTATTAGTTGCAGAAGCTAAGGTTTTAGCATAAACCTAATTTTTAAATTAAAAATGCATTTATTTTCTCGCATTATTTTTTTGTACATTTAAAGACTAACAAAAACCATAGTATTATGAAATTCAACATTATAGCAATACTTATAGCTGCTTTAGTACCCATGGTATTAGGCTTTATTTGGTATGGTCCTATGCTTTTTCAAAAAGCTTGGATGCGAGAATCTGGAGTTACCGAAGCACAAATAAAATCTACCAATATGCCTGTATTATTTGGTGTATCCCTTTTATTTGCGGTCATCTTATCTTTTTTTACTCAATTTCTAGTCGTACACGAAATGGGCGTAATGGGCATGACTGAAGGTCAAATTGATGGAGCAACAGCACAAGCATTCTTAGCTGAGTGGTCTGGAAAATACAGAAGCTTTGGTCATGGAGCCATACACGGTGCCATGGCAGGTATTATGTTTGTATTACCTATTATGGCTACTAATGGCCTTTTTGAACGTAAAAGTTGGAAACTTATTTTTATAAATGTGGGCTACTGGACAATCGCTCTTGCTATTATGGGCTCTATAATTGGGGGCTGGGTTTAATCATTGCTCAAACTACATTTTTTTGCTGTATTACTTTAATTGCATAAAGCATTAAAATAGTTTTTAAACTAAAAAAATATTACCGTTGTTAAAAGACTGGAAATGCTTAATTTTCAGTCTTTATTTTATCCGAAGTGATATATCATAAAATCTATACCTCTGTCGCTGCTATTCCTAAATCTTGGGATGGTTTAGCGCTTGGTGACACATTACTACAAAGACCTTATTTAAAAGCCTTAGAGGCTGCAGCTCCACAAAACATTAGTTTATATTTTGTGGGCATTTTTAAAAATGAAACTTTAATAGGACTGGCTGTTATACAACGAGTAGAATTGTACTTGAAAGACATGTTTAGAGACCACAAGGTGTCTTGTTTTAAAACTCTTTTAAAAGACCTCATTTCTAAAGTTCTAAAAGGAAATGTTTTGGTCGTTGGAAACCTTACACATACTGGCCAACACGGCATGTATTTTAATACAAAACAGCTATCGCATTATGAGTTTTACACTGTGCTTTTTAAAGCTATTTCTAAATTAAAACTACTTATAGCAGAGACACATCGTAAAAGGATACGGATTGTACTGCTTAAAGATTTTTTTAAAAATGATAGCCTATTGCATCCTAATTTTTTAAAAAAAGAAGCCTTACATAAAGTTTCCGTTCAACCTAATATGATTATGCGTATTCGCAGCGATTGGCATACCCCAACAGCATATGTCGCTGCCATGACCAAAAAGTACAGAACGCGCCATAAACGCGCTAAAAAGAAACTTAATGGTATTACATGTCAAGACATGGATTTAAATGCCATTAAAACACATACAAAACGTTTACACGACCTTTATCTCAATGTGTCTAACACAGCAAGGTTTAATACCTTTATTTTACCAGAACATCATTTTTATACGTACAAACTACATCTTAAAGATGCGTTTAAGGTTTTTGGTTATTATTTAAAAGGAGAACTGGTAGGCTTTTTTACACTCATTAGCAATAAAAAAACTGTAGAGACTTATTTTTTAGGCTACGCTACAGCCCATCAACATACTAACCAATTGTATTTAAATATGCTGTACGATATGGCTGCCTATGCTATAGAACATGGTTTTTCTTCTGTGGTATACGCTAGAACGGCCATGGAAATTAAAAGCTCTGTTGGTGCAAAACCAGAGCCTATGGAACTTTATTTAAAGCATACCAATCGTTTACTAAATGGTACTTTAAAATATGTATTTAAATTTATGAACCCTGAAAAAGAATGGCAAGAGCGACACCCTTTTAGCTAGGCGACTTCTTTTACAAAGTCTTATAGAAGTATTTTGTATATTATACTATAAGTATTCTTATTTTTTTACGACAAATTAAACATATAACACATCTATATATCATGAAAAGATTCTTCATATTGCTATTAATGCTTCCTATACTTTGCAATGCTCAAGACATGAATAACGAAAAATTGGAAGAAATATACACCGCTTCAAGCGATTCTATAAATGGTAAGCTTGGGGGTTGGCAATTTTTTATAAAAAACATTCCTATAATCTCAATTACAGATGAAAACCATAATAGAATGCGTATCATTTCTCCTATTAGAGAAGCTAACAATTTAAGTGAAGATCTTATACAAGCAGCCTTAGTGGCCAATTTTCATACTGCTTTGGATGTAAAATATGCCGTTTCGGAAGGGATTTTATGGTCTGTGTTTATTCATCCTTTAAAAGAATTAACCACACACCAAGTAGAAGATGCTGTAAGCCAAGTGTATCATGCCAATATTAATTTTGGAAGCTCATTTGCCAGTACCTCTCTAAGTTTTCCTGGCGCTCTTCGTAATGATGCAGCAGAGGAGGAGGCTCCTAAAGAAAAGAAAATTGAATTTAAAAAATCTTAAAATCAACATTTTTATATTAAACTCATCTTGACGTTTTGTTTTTAACCGAAAATGAGTTGAAATTTAACCAG
>CAZLTR010000242.1:0-5083 GCA_964562415.1 uncultured Hyunsoonleella sp.
GTAAAATGTCATTGTCTTGCAGTAAGAGTTTTGCCAACTCTATACGCATGCGCCAACCACCAGAAAACGTATCGGTAAGCTTATCAAAATCATGACGTTTAAACCCTAAACCTTGCAATATCTTTTCGGTATTGCCTTGGTAGTTGTAACCCCCTAAAATCTCGTATTGGTGTTGCAACTCGTTAAGATCTATCATCAATTGATTGTAACCCTCACTCTCGTAATCGGTTCGTTCTGCCAATTGGGTATTGATATACTCTAATTTAGCCTCAAGCGCTTTTATTTCAGTAAAAGCTTCGTAAGCTTCTTCTAGCACGGTACGCCCTAAAACAAAATCGATATCCTGTTTTAAAAACCCAATCTTTAATTCTTTATCGGCTGCAATTTGCCCAGAGTCTGGTTCTAGCTCTTTAGACAGAATTTTAAGCATTGTAGACTTCCCAGCCCCATTTTTACCAATAAGTCCTACGCGATCTCCGTTTCCTAGCTTAAACGTGATGTCTTCAAAAAGATATTCACCTTGAAATGAAATAGATAAGTTATGAATATTAAGCATAAAAATGTGACTTAGGTTACAATAGGTTTAAAATATAACGCGTATTTTTGTACTACGTTTTTGATGCGTGCAAAAATACATTAAAATATATGTTTAAAAAAGGAACAAAACTATATAGTATCGTATCGGGCTGCTGTCCTAAATGCCATCAAGAGTCCATGTACACTAGAAAAAACCCTTACGCATTAGCAGATACTTTAAAAATAAATGACAGTTGTTCGCATTGTGGGACTAAATACCGCATTGAACCTTCTTTTTTCTTTGGAGCTATGTATGTAAGCTATGCTGTAGGTATTGCCTTTGGTGTTGCTGCTTTTGTAATTAGCTATTTTATGTTTCATGCATCGCTTAAAATGACCTTTGCTGCTATTGTAGCCACTTTAGTGGTCTTTATGCCTATTATTATGCGTTTATCTAGAAATATTTGGATTAACATGTTTATGAGTTACGACAAACATGCTGTAAAATAAACCTCGTTTTAATAATATCCTTTGTTCTAAAGCACAACTATTTTTTACGGTCGTACACTCTAGACACGTTTATGTCCTTTTCTAGTGGGGTTTTACACGCTATAAACTCGTAAAGCTGCTTGGCAACGTATGGTCCTATCATGACGCCTCTTGTTCCTAATCCGTTTAAAAGATAGATGTTACTGTATTCGGGATGCTGCCCTACTAAAGGCCTTCTGTCTCTAACCGTTGGACGTATGCCTGCCTCATGATCTACTATAGTATACGGGCATTTTAACAGGGTATCTAACCCTTTTAACAACTTTGTTTTTGCCTGTTCGGTCACCTTATGTGTTAAGTCGTATAGCTCGTAAGTGGCCCCAACTTTATACAAATCGTCTCCTAAGGGAATTAAAAACACGGGGCCTTTTAATACAAAATCTATCTTTAATTCTGGTGCATGAATAGTTAACACCTCGCCTTTTGTAGGGCTTAGATCTACGTTAGGAAAAAAGGGGTTTTTTGTAACACCAAAACCTTCTGCAAAAACAATATGCTTTGCCTTAATGCCTTTATAGGTCACGCCTTCACTGTCATGATGCAATTCTTGATATTTAAAGGTTTCTAAAGTTAAAGCTGCTATTGACTTTAAAAATACGGCGTATGCTGTAATTAGTTTTTTAACATCGATTTTCCCTGTGTAAAGCACCTCTCCGTAACCAAACTCTGCCTGTACAGCGGTATTGGTATTAGGGATAATATTTGGCGCTAGGTAATGTGTTAATTTTGGCTTATCGGACGCTGTAAACCAATTATTTTGCTCTTCTACAGAAGCAAATTTACGATATACAGGTAGTTTATAATCTAATTTTACTTTTAATAATTTTTCTAATCTATTGTAACATTCTATAGCCAAATTTAACTGCAAATCGTGTTTCCAAACGGCTGTAAAACGCTTTAACACCACAGGGTTATACAATCCTCCTGCTACTGTAGATGATTTTTGAGAACTATCGTTAAACACCATGAATGTTTTGCCATTAGCGCGGAGTTGTTCACAAAAATTTACCCCAGCTAATCCTAATCCTACTACAATATAATCGTATGCCTGTGTTGCCATTCTGTAAAAGTAATCATAAACTGCTTTGTGTTCTAAGATAACAGTTTAAAACCTCTTTTAAAACCAAAACAAAACGCCCACATTAAAATAATGTAGGCGTTTTGTTTTTATGCTTAAGATTTCAATTAGTAGGTCCACATGTCCAACTCGAAATCTCTAATTTTTGTTTTGATACGTTCAGATTCTAAGAGTTGCATTAAAGCATTATCAGACACATACTCATCGATTTTTCGATCGCCTTGAACATTTTCTTCTTTATAAATATAACCTTGAAAACGTCTGGCATTAAGAATATGATCGAAAGAATGCGGGATAGCACTGTTAGCATCGTTAAATGCCTTGGCATCGTGTAATACCTCTCTAGCATCTGGGAAAAACACCCAGAATAATTCTACTAAATCAGGATCTTCATCATCGATAAAATTAACGTCTGGTGCTACTGGTGCAATACCTAACAACCTGTATTTCATTTCAGAATGACGCTTATCAAAATACCACAAACCTTTGATGTGATACTCTTGGATATCGGCCGATGTTAATTCTCTAATATCAACGAACTCTCCAGACAATTCTTCACCAGCATTTAATTGTTCGATACCATACTCTGTAGTATCGACCTTTTTTAAGGCTGCTTCAATATCTTTTAATGTACGTTTTGTAGTAAAATACGAATCATCATAAATGTTTTCTATTTTTCCTGTCTTAATGCTTTTCATCAACACATCATATAAAGAGCGTCTGTTGCTCCCTATATTATTAGTATCTACAGGATAATACAAAGGAAAATTGGCGCGTTCGTCTAGAACAATACGTTCCCAGGTCATTTTAGAAAACAGAATATCTCTATCATCTATATAACCGTATGGTAATGGTTTATCATTATCAATTTCCTTCTGCTCTTCTGTTCTTATCCCTATTTCGCTAGGGTCTTTAGCATTAAGAATATTTGCTTGTGCAAATGTACTTGACACTGTTACAGCTGCTGCAATAGTTAATAAAAAACTTCTTAAATTCATCATTTTACTTTTTTTATAATACTGGGCTAACGTTAACCATTAGCCCAATTATTTTAATTTGTAAGTTCAACAAATACTGGTGATACTTTCTTAAGTCTTACGCTTGCTCCAGAAGCTTTAGCTTGGATATCGAAAATCTGAACTCCAGAACCTCTTTTTGCTTTACGTAATGCACCTTTTGCTCTACTATCTAGTTTATTACCTCTTACATTGATTGTAGGCTGTCCTGGCACTTTAAATTTAAATCCAGATACTCTTAAAGGCAATTCGAAATCGAAATCATCAAACTTCGCAGAAATTGTAGACTTTTCTAAGCTTTGACGTTGCATTTTTATAGAACCATCTTCACCTCTTACTGTACCTGTTGGCTTCGGTAAATCTTTAATTCTAAATGTTGCATTATCGCTAACAGCTTTACCATCTGGCAATTTACCTGTTACTTTAATTCTAATTTCTCTACCTTTTACACGTGTGGCATCGATAACATATTTGCTACCTTTTATTCTTGATAATCCAGCAGCACTTGCCGTTACTCTATTGTCAGGAATTCCTGCAAAAGAAATTGTCATTGGGTTCTTTACACCACGGTATACCACGTTCATCTTATCTGCAGATATCGTCGCAGAATTAGGCTTTGCTACAGTAGCAAAAGAAGACTTTACTGGCACTTCAATTTCTTTACCATCTTCACCGAAGATTAGGTTCCCTTCAATAACGTGCTCACCTACGCCTCCTGTTCCTATTTTTAACTTTACTTTACCATCTACGATCTCGTATTGATCTTCTTTAAGCGCTCTCCCATCTAACTTCAATTCTACACGTTTTGGTTTGGTAGACGAATCTTTACGTCCTAAAACGATTTGTCCATCGAATTGCTCTCCGTTAAAATAGGCAGACTTAGAAGTTTCCATTAAAGTCGTATAGTTATTATAAGATAACTGAGCAGCTTGTTCTCCTGCTAACATTGTAGACAATACTTCAGACTCTGTAGTTTTGATATCTGCTTGTAATTGTGTCATTTTAGTTAAAGACGCTACTAAAGGAAAACCTTTATAGTGGTAATCTAACCAATCCACTTTTACATTATCTCGATTCGGTACTGGATCTGTATTAAATTTATCATTTACTTCTTTGATAACATCAACCATAGTAGAATCATCTTTCAATACTTCTGCCACACCTTCTCTAAACGTTTTCATATGGTTTAAAAAGGCCTGTCCTTCTTCTTTGATTTTATCACCTTTGAAGAAATTTTGATCTAAATAGTCGCCTTTATCCATGATTTCATAATCGGTTGGATCTTCGATTTTAGCGGTCATTTTCCCTTTTAAGTCTGATAAATAAGAATCAAAATCGTGCGCTAATTTATCAATTTGCGCTGCTTTAGCCTTTAAAGGCTCGTACTTTTCTGGTTCATCTACTGCTTTTTGTTCTAAGCTGGCTACAAAACTAACGTTTCTTTTCTCCGTCGCTTGGTTAGAACCAGTTAACTTTTCGTTCATTAATCCGAAAGCTGATAACACTTCTTTTGACATATTTAAAGCTAGCATCGCTATAAATATTAAATACATCAAGTTTATCATTTTCTGTCTTGGGGTTTGTTTTCCTCCTGCCATGTTTAATTAGGTTTTGTGGTTATTAAAATTTGGGTAACCCCTAATTATTTGTTCATTGCAGATAACATTCCTCCATAAACGCCATTTAATGACGATAAGTTAGACGCTAAAGATGCCATTTGCTCTTTTAATTTTGCAGCATTTTCTACAGACTCTTCGTTAATTGAAGCTTGCTTGTTAACGCTTTCTAACTGTACTTTATATAAGCTATTTAATGATTCCATTTGTGCTGCTGCTAATGATAATTCTTCACCATATTTTTGCGTAGCTTGAATAGAATCTACAGTAGGTGAAATACCTTTTGCTGCACCTTCAAAGTTTTTAAT
>CAZLTR010000243.1:0-5069 GCA_964562415.1 uncultured Hyunsoonleella sp.
TCGGATTTTAAATATTCAACAGAGGTTTGTTCTAAATAATCTATAGCACAATCTTCTAAGGTATAGCCATTTAAATCGGTGCCAATAATGTCTACAATTTCATCGCGAAATTCACGACGTGCTTCATAAAGTTCTACAAAGTTGAATTTTTTACCCACCGTTTTTAGGGCTTCAGAGAACTTAGCTTCGAAAAGTTCTTCTAAGGTAGAGATGTCTGAAGCACGTTCACAACCTACTGTTTGGGCTACTTTTTTAATAAAATCGACCTCGTTATTTACTCTAACAAAAAAGGCAACTTTTATATCGGCGCGCATATTGTCTTTACATAAAAGACCGTTATCTGCGATACGTTCTATTTGTATTTTTTTTACCGAAATGTCCATAATTTCTACTCTATGAAATACAGGAACCACATAGAGGCCCTTATCGGTAGCTACTTTAGTACCTTTAAAACCTGTTCGTACTAAGGCTTCGCCTTGAGGAACCTTTTTGTAAAAAAGGGCAATAATTGCAAAGTAGACAATGATTAAAAAAAGAAGTAGACCTACGCCTATTCCAATAAATTGTATAATGTGTGCGCTCATAAGTTATTGTTTGGTATTTAATTTGTGTTATGTGTTATGTGATATTTGATGTTGTTTCTGTGTCTTCGTAGGGGAGTACCCAGTAAAAATTTTTGTCTTCCGATTGTTTTACAACCACAATACGCTGTCTAAAGTGCAGTGTGCTGCCATCAAAAGACTTTGCGTAAATAGACATGGGGTTGCCATCGGCTACAACTTCGGCAGATCCCATTTTATCTCCAGAAATTTTGGAGTGCATAGTGCCTTTTTTACCTGTAAAGTTCGTCGGCAAGTCGCCATCTGGATTTAAATTTTTAAAAAAGCTTTTAAAAGGGCTTGTTACAATTTTTGTGAGTACTAAAGATGGTAAGATTCCTATTAAAAGTAAGGTGTAACCAAAGCTGTTATTATAAGATGCTGTAATGCTTGTGGAGATGACGGTACATAGCCACCAAATGAAAATCCAACAGGTAAACGTGAACATGAAAGGTAGTCCCACAAAATTAAAATAGAGTAGCACCATTTGCCACCATTTTAATTTTTTTCTAGGATCTTTAAGAATATCTTCCTTGTTAATTTCGGCATTTGCCAAATCTGGAAGATTGGTACTGCTGTCTATATCAATATCTACATCGGCATCTACATCCACATCTATATCTACATCGATGTCTAAATCGAAGTCAATTCCAGAAATCATTGTAAAACACCAATACAGGATAAGCAAAATCACTAAAAGTGTTAGTATAATGTTTACGGAGGAAAAGGCAATGTCGATAATAGTGTGCAATAAATTTTATTTTTAGTCGTGTTATTTCAAAACAATAATAGCTAAAGTTTTTCACATTTTAAGAGCGTATATTCTTATTTCGTGTTATGAAATTGTAATATCGTTTCTAAACTGTTTGCTCTATAGGTATGTATATAGGGTAAAATGTTACAAGCAAGGTTGGCGTTTTTTGAGTCCAAAATTAAGGGCTTGTAGGTTAAGGGTTGTTTTTTGTGTTTTATTGTAAGATAGGTGTTAAGTTTTATGGGAAAAATAAATAGAAAATAATAAATGTTAGGGAATAAAATTACGGGTGTTCAAGAGATGGCTTTCAATAAAGAAAACAGTGTTTTTTTATCTTTAGTAAAACTAAGGTAAATCCTTAGTTTTTGTAAGGGGAAATTTTGTTTTTTTTATTTTTTGTTGCTTAGATTTGTAAATTATACATCAATTTAATTGAATCTTATGAGAAAATGTGTTTTTTATTTTTTGTTTTTGTTTATTTTTAAAAACACCTTAGAAGCACAAGATGAGGCTTATAAAGATATTAATTTCTCTCCGCCTTCTCCAACAGCTTATGAGTTGGGTAAATTTGGAGAACTTCCAATAGGACTGTTTACTGGAACAGTAAATATACCTATCCCTTTACTAGAATTTAAATCTAAAATACCAGTATCGATATCTTTAAATTACAGTTCTAACGGTATTATGGTTGATCAATTATCAACAAAGGTAGGATTGGGTTGGAATTTAAATGCAGGTGGTGTTATTTCTAGAACTGTTAAAGGAAACCCTGATGAGTTAAGAATTAACCCTCATCCTAGTGTTACTTCTTCAACAGCTGATTTTTTTACTACCGAATGGATAGAATATTACAATGATGTTATAGGTCAAAGTGTTGGTGGAATTTCTTTGCCTTTAGGATTCGATTTCGAGCCTGATATTTTTTCGTTTAACTTTATGGGGAGAACAGGGAGATTCACATATAATAATCAAGGTCAGATAGTCTTACTCGATAATTATTCACTTAAGGTAGTTTACAATCCCGAAAATTCAGGTGGTTTTTTAATTATAGACGAACAGGGTAATAAATTTTTCTTTTTAGAAGAGGAGAATACTACTATACACTCAGTTGGAGGCAGTCCTTCATTAAATAATATTAGAAGAAAAATGCCTACTTCATGGAGTTTAACCAGAATAGAAAATACCAGTGGGGATATAACCTATTTTGAATATACAAGCGAAGATTATGATTATATTGCTTCGCAAACTCAATTTGTAACAATAAAGTCATCACCATCACAAATTTATGCTAATACTGCTTGTTCAAACTCTCAGTATTCTCCGCCTTATGTATCTCCTGTGATTGATAATCAAATGGTCATAGAAGGAAAGCGATTGTATAGAATTCATTCAAACAACCCAACAAGTGGCTCTGTAGTCTTTGAATATGATCAATCTCATCCAGAAGTGGAAAATTATTCGCTTTTAACAAAAATTAAATATTTAAATAGTGACGATATAGTAATTGATGAAATAGGTTTAGAATATAATTCAGTATCACAGAGAATGTTTTTGGATAGAATTCAATTTCAAGATGAAAACAACAATTATTCTTTTGAGTATGTAGATAATTTTAGATTACCTAATAGGTTGTCTTACGGAAAGGATCATTGGGGGTATTACAATGGTGCTGTAAATAGGTCACTTTATCCAGATTTATCTGGGCTTAATGGTATTCCTGGATATGGTAATCTTGGCGACAGGTTTGAATCAATCCCTGATGCAAATGGTGCTAACAAAAATTTAAATGAAGATAAGTCTAAATTGGGATTATTAGAAAAAATCACCTATCCTACAAAAGGATATACTATAATAGATTACGAAAGTAATTCTTATAACACTATAGAGGAAACCCCAAATAACACATCTGTTTTTGCAGAGGTAGCCACGTCTACTTCAGTACGTAACGATACAGAAATAATCACGCTTCAAAATATTTATGAAAATAAATTAGTTCCTGTAAACATTTATTTCACTGCTAATTACAGAGATTGTTTATCTACAGGTGAAGACTTTCCAAATCCTGTAGATAGAAAACTTCATATTACAATTGAAAATCTTACAACCAGTCAAAATAACATAATTAGAAAAGATATAGGAAGTACTGACCCTATAAATCTTGGTAATAATACGTATGTTACAGAAAGAGAGGAAGGTACTTATCTTTTTTATTTATTAGCTGGACATGAATACAAAATAACATTGCAACTTTTTTATAAGTGTTTACTAGGCAATTTACGCTTTAGTTATCCTAATTCTGCTCCTACTATTAATTATATTGATAAGAAAACAGGAGGTTTGAGAGTTTCAAAAATGACCAATTACGATACTAATAATTCAATTATTAATAGTAAAAAGTATTTTTACGCTAAAAAGGAAGAGTTAGATAAATCTTCTGGTTTGATGCCTAACTACCCAGATTACATTTCTGATTTTAATGTTGGAGGAGGGTGTCAATTACTAAGTAGTCTATATAATTGGGTTCAAAATTATAAAAGATTAAATTCAGAAAGTATACGAACATTATATAAATCTTCAAATCAAACAGCAACTTATAGATATGTTACTATAAGTGAAGATACAGAGGACTTTACAAATGGCGGTATTGAACATAAATTTAGAATTGCTTCTTTAAACGCTGCTTATTACATAAAAGGAAACTACAATAATATTTTTTATGAAGGAAAAAATAGCTGGGGAAATGGTTTAGAAATAAGAAAAACATATTTTAAAAAAGAAGGAGGGACTTTTAAAAACATAAGAAAAGAGCATAATAACTACGTTAGAGATAATAGATTAGATAATACGATACAGGGATTTTCTGTTGCATTTAATTATATGGTAGCTTATTTTCCTGGAACTGGAGATTATGAAACTGATTTGTATAATAAGGCTTTAATGCGGCTTAGTGTGACGAGATATTTGATTGAAAATAATTGGTTTTATTTAGATTCTAAGATCATAGAAGATTATGATTTAAATGGAGAAAATCCTATTGTAACTACAACTAATTATTCTTACGATAATTCAAATCACGCTCAGATAACTCGTGTTAAAACCAGTACAAGCAAGTTAGAACGGTTAATTACAAAAACATTTTATCCTGATGATGTAGGTACTCAAGATGCATTAGGAGCCGATGATTTATCTGTTTCTGAAAAATCATCAATTGATAGATTGAAAAATGATGATTTGCATAAAATAGCTACTCCTATTCAAACAGAAACATATATAGATTCAAATAATAATGGTGTAGCAGATGTTAGCGAATTATTAAGTATACAGCGCACTAATTATAGAGATTGGGGTAATGGAATAGTTTTACCAAAAGATATAAAAACTTTAAAAGGACCATATAACATTACAAATAACACTTTACAAGGTCGTGTTGTTTATCATAGCTATGATAGTAGGGGTAACCCAACAGAGATTAGTAAGGTAAATGGTATGCATGTCGTTTATATCTGGGGCTACGACAGTCAATATCCAGTAGCTAAAATAGAAAATGCTACCTATGCACAAGTCTCCAATTTAGTTGAAAATATTAAATCAAAATCTAATGCGGATAATGATCGTACATTACATTATTTAGGAAAAGAAGGAGACTTACGTCAAGCTTTAGATAATTTAAGAGCAACTCTTCCTAACGCTATGGTAAACACGTACACTTATGATCC
>CAZLTR010000244.1:0-5018 GCA_964562415.1 uncultured Hyunsoonleella sp.
TGCTAAAATCAAGAAAAAGTCAGTATTTATGGTATCTCAAAGCTTCACGACAATGCTCTATCGCATAATTCGGGTTAAAAAACAAATACGATGACTATTGAACAAATTTATACGGGGTGCCTAGCACAAGGTGCTTATTACATCGAAAGTAATGGTGAGGCTGCGATTATCGATCCGCTAAGAGAGGTAACCCCCTATTTGAATAGGGCTAAACTCGACAATGCAAAAATTAAATATATTTTTGAAACACACTTCCATGCCGATTTTGTAAGTGGACATGTAACACTCGCTAAGCAAACGGGGGCTCCTATTATTTTTGGACCTAACGCCAGTCCTACATTCGATGCTATAATTGCAACAGATAGACAGGAGTTTAAATTAGGCAATGTAACCATTGTAGCATTACATACCCCTGGCCACACCATGGAAAGCACTACGTATTTATTAAGAGATGAAAATGGTAAAGACCACGCTATTTTTAGTGGGGACACTCTTTTTTTAGGAGATGTGGGACGGCCAGATTTAGCTCAAAAAATGGGTGTTTTAACCGAGAAAGACTTAGCGGGGTTCTTATATGATAGCTTGCGTGAAAAGATAATCCCTCTTGCTGATGACGTTACAGTATATCCAGGGCATGGTGCAGGCTCTGCTTGCGGAAAGAATATGATGAAAGAAACTGTGGATACCTTAGGGAACCAAAAGCAAATAAATTATGCGCTGCGTGCAACTATGACTAAAGAAGAATTTATTGCTGAAGTGATAGATGGTTTATTGCCTCCTCCACAATACTTTCCTGCTAATGTTAAATTGAATAAGGAAGGGTACGATGATATTGAGGTGGTACTTAGCAGAGGAACACAAGAGTTTTTACCAAATGCATTCGAAGCTGCTGCAAACGCAACTGGAGCAGTTGTCTTAGATGTTAGACATCAAGATGATTTTGCTAACGGACATATTCCAAGGTCAATATTTATAGGCTTAGATGGTGCTTTTGCGCCTTGGGTTGGTGCGTTAATTGCAGATGTGAAACAACCTCTTCTTTTAGTTACAGATGCAGGACGTGAAGAAGAAGCTGTAACTAGACTTTCTAGAGTTGGTTTCGATAACACTTTAGGCTACTTAAAAGGCGGATTTGAAGCTTGGAAAAAAGCTTCAAAAGAATATGATGTGGTGAGTTTAATTACGGCAGAACGATTAAAAAAAGTTCTTAAAGAAAAACAACAGCCTGTATTTGACGTTCGTAAAGAGCGTGAGTATCTTTCTGAGCACGTATTAGATGCTAATAATACACCATTAGGTGCCTTAAATAATCATCTTTCTGAATTTCCTAAAAACAAACCTTTCTATATACATTGCGCTGGAGGTTATAGAAGTATGATTGCATCCTCTATTTTAAAGAGTCGTGGCATTCACAACTTAATAGATGTAAAAGGTGGTTTTAAAGCTATACAAGAGGCAGGTATTTCTATTTCAGAATTTGTTTGCCCTTCAACACTCTAAGGATAAAATATGATGAGAAGATTAAATCAAAAAAACGATGTTTGCCTCAACTATGGTTCAGCCCTCTTTTGTTCTATTGCCGCATTATTAAAAGGCCTTCACATTATTCCATACTATAGATGTTTCACCCATTTTATTAGTGCTAAAGTAGAAAGAGAATTAGTTATAATCCTAACTATAAAAAATCAACTCATTTGATAGCAGCAGCATTAGACAACTATTTTCCAAAATTAGCAAAAATACCAGAACTCAAAGACGAATTAATTGCGATAAGTCGCGTAAACACCTTTGAAGTTGGCGCTGTTATTTTAAAACAAGGTGACTATGTAAAAGCTATTCCGCTAATGGTTTCAGGTTTAGCCAAAGTCTTTAAAGAAGAACCAGAAAATGGTAATGAGGTATTACTTTATTATATAAAACCTGGTGAGAGTTGTGTAATGTCAATGACAACACTACTTCATAATACTACAAGTCAAGTAAAGGCAATTATAGAAGAAACGGCAGAAGTGGTGCTAATTCCTGCAGATAAAGCTATGCGTATTGCAAAAAAACACCCCAGATGGAATGAGTTCATCTATGACTTGTTCAACTTAAAGTTTGAAGAACTGCTCAACGTTATCGAAATTTTAACCTTTTCAAATAAAGACACCCGATTACTTGAATATATAAAGAAAGAAGCCCAACTAAAAAGAACTGATACATTAGCAACGACTCACCAACACATCGCAGATGATTTAGGGTCTTCTCGAGAGGTCATTTCAAGATTACTAAAAAAGTTAGAAACTGAAGGCGTAGTAAAGTTAGCCCAAGGAAGCATTACACTACTTTAGTCATTTTTGCGCTCTTTAAAACCCTAAGTGTTTGAACCAATTGAGCCTATCAAAAATTCATTACTGCTGCAACAACACTTAACACATTACCTAACAATTTCTTATATTTATTATTAATAGTTATCGCCTTCATTAAAATTACGCATCAGAAAAAAATAATTTACTAAAAAGCAAGGTCATATATTCTTAGTGTTTTGTTTTGAGTGAGAACAACGATGTTAAACCTCTATGTTATTGAAGGCTATAGCACAGGTTACAGCTTGCTTAATACTAAAGTTGTCATTGCTCTTTTATCTTCAACATTAGTCGTTTTTATAGGTTCTATAAATTCAACCTTATTATCCTGAGCTATCTTTTTAATATGGCGTCTTGTTAAATAAAAGGTGCCCATTCTGTTCGTCTTGTTTTCTTTCAAATAAGGGGTGTTTCCATCTAAACCAATATTTGAAGCCATTCGTATTAAGAGAGTTCCATTGGGTTTTAATACTCGTATTAGTTCTGAAAACATCTTAAAAAAGTGTTCTTCACTCTCGGCAAAATGTAATACCGCAGAACAAAGAATATGATGAAACTCATTTTCACCATAAGGCAAATCATTTAAGTTAGCCACTTGAAAATTTGATGCCGCATTTGGATAATTTAATTTAGCACTTTCTAAGCGTTCTTTATCTGTATCTACACCGTATACAGAATAGTTATTGGCGTAAAACCATTTTAGATTTCTTCCCTCTGCACATCCAGCATCTAAAATCGAATTTTCTGGTGCATATCTATTTTTTAAGATTTGGTCTATAACATAAATATCTACTTGCCCTAGAACGGCTTGTGTTTCTTTAAGATTCATTTTATTTATTTTGACTTGTAACATCGGTCACAAGAATTAGGTCTATAATATCCTATTTTTGGATTAACTTAAAAAGGAAAAATGAAAAAAGGTTTAAAGCTCCTATTGGTCTGTATAATTTGTGCAGGATTCTTTACTGGACTTTACCTCCTAATAAAATAATCTAAATAATAAAATTATGAAAAAGAATATGGGCAGAACAGACCGTATAATTAGAATTATAGTTGCAGTAGTTATAACAATGTTATATTGGCAAGGTAGTATTGAAGGCACACTTGCATACGTATTGTTTGCTGTTGCGGGAATTTTTCTCTTAACAAGTCTTATAAGCTTTTGCCCTTTGTATTCTATCGTAGGATTACATACGTGTAAAATAAAAAATAATTAAAACCAGATAAAAGAGCCCTGTACTAAAGTAACGACACAAACCCTGAACAAACTTGGTATATTCTAAAAATTTCAAATGAAGTACAGCTCTATTTTTATTTTACAACTAACTTGAACCCATGTAACATTAGTTACTGACTACATCTGATTTTTCACAGTTCTTTGTCAAAAAACAGATAAGATGAATTGGATTTATACCCCGTGGCCTTGGTATGTATCAGGCCCAACGATAGCTTTTATAATGTTCTTACTCCTAATGGTAGGTAAGAATTTTGGAATGTCTGCAAATTTGCGCACTATATGTACTATTTGTGGAGCCGATAAGAAAGTGGAATTTTTCAAATTCGACTGGAAATCACAAAAGTGGAATTTAATAGTTATTCTTGGCGCAGTAATAGGAGGATATATTGGCTCTCATTTTCTAACAACAGATATGGCTGTAGCTATCACTCCTGCTACCGTCAATGATTTGAATGAACTTGGTTTTAACAGCGCGGGCGCATCCTATTTGCCAACAGAACTATTTGAAACGAATTCCTTTCTAAGCTTAAAAACAATTTTAATTTTAGCCATAGGTGGTGTTTTGGTTGGTTTTGGAACGCGTTATGCAGGAGGCTGTACCTCTGGGCACGCAATATCGGGATTAAGCGACCTACAATTACCCTCTTTAATTGCTGTTATAGGCTTTTTTATTGGAGGTTTGGTAATGATTCACTTTATTTTCCCTTTAATATTTTAAAAGATGAGATCACTTATATATTTATTTATCGGGATCCTTTTTGGAATCACCATGTTTAAATCGGAAGCAGCCTCTTGGTTTCGTATTTATGAAATGTTTAAATTCGAATCGTTTCACATGTATGGAATTATAGGTTCTGCGTTAGTTATTGGTATCATTATAACGCAAAGCATTAAAAAACTCAATATCAAGTCTTTCTACGGAGAAAAAATAAACTTTAATCCCAAAGCTAAAAGTTTTAGCCGTTATATGTTTGGCGGAATTATTTTTGGGTTAGGTTGGGCTTTAGTAGGCGCCTGCCCTGGACCAATGTTTACTCTAATAGGAGTTGGTTACCTGCCTATTTTAATTGTAATAGCAGGCTCTATGCTTGGAACGTTCTTGTACGGTTTATTAAGTGATAAATTACCTCATTAAAAATACTAAAAGACAATTATTCAAATACATACCAAAAACAGCTTAGATTCAGTCAAACAATGTAATTCCATTTCAAAGGGCTTTTTAATTCATCCTTCAATCATTTTTATGCAAATGTTACGGTTTCATTTGTATAATCTCAATTAGATGCACATACACTTTATGGGTTTTAGGAGTATTTTGAGTCTTCTTTTTATGACTAATTTTAAAACAAATAAAGTACAAGCTTACTGCTTGTACTTTATAAATTATGCTTAACTATTAATTATGTGTTTTACTTAATTTTTCCCAGTTCTTATCT
>CAZLTR010000245.1:0-5003 GCA_964562415.1 uncultured Hyunsoonleella sp.
AAGTAACGAAATATGGGTGAATTTTAGCCATTTTTTAGGAAATAGAAAAAGTCAAAATAAGTTCAATGTGAAATTATAGAGATATAGTAATGTTTACAGTAACTTATGTTACATATAGTCTGGATGTAATAAAAAGGATCGATATTACATGTTTAAAATAATTAATTGACATCTTTAGTTTTTTAACAAGTTGGAGTTTTTGTTTTGTAATGTGATTATCTCTTGTTCTTTTGTTTTATTCGTTGGTTTAAGGCTATAGTCGTAAGCTTCTTTTGTCGTCACAAAAAGGTGTTCTTTTTTAATACTGTTTGTTAGATCACTATTGAATAAAATATCCCGCACGGGACCTATTGCTCCAGAAAACAGCAATTGAATTCCTTTATTTTCTAAATCTGCCAATACTTGTTTGAGCATATGTACAGCACTACTATCAATATAGTTAATAGATTCCGCATTGAGGATTATCGTTTTTAAGGCAGCCCCTTTTCGTAAGATATTTTTGTAGAGTTCTTTTTTGAAAAAATCTTTATTTGCAAAAAATAATTGTGCATCAAAACGGATAATTAAGATGCTGTCATCAACTTCGGTATGCGTAGAAAATCGTTCTGTGTTTTTGAAATAATGAGTGTCTTTTATTCTGCCTAATATTGCTATATGGGGTAGTGCTGTTCTGTAAACTAATACTAACAAAGACATTAAAACGCCCAATAGAATCCCTTCTTTAATTCCTATAAAAAGGGTTATTAAAAAAGTAGCTACGAGTAAAAAAAACTCATCTTTTCTGTTTCTAAATAATTGAAGCGGGTAGTTAAAATCAATCAATCCCAAAACAGCAACCATAATAATGGCGCCAAGGACTGCATTAGGTAAATAGTAAAATAATGGTGTTAAAAATAATAATACAACCCCAACTATAACAGCACTAATAAGAGATGAAACTCCCGTTTTAGCACCTGTTTGGTCGTTTACAGCTGTTCTTGAAAAACCACCTGTGGTTGGGTAGGATTGAAATAAAGCACCTACCATATTAGACATTCCCAATGCGATGAGTTCTTGATTAGCATCAACTTCATAATCATTGTGTTTTTCTTCCACAGCTTTAGCTATAGAAATAGCTTCCATAAAGGCAATAAGTGCTAGGGTTAATGCCATGGGAATTAGTTCCGTTATTTTGGAATAGTCTATTGATGGAATTGCAAAATCAGGCAGACCTTCAGGAACTGCTCCAACTATCTTTACTCCAAAAGTGTTTAATTTAGCAAGGTGGATTAATAAAATACCCAAAACAACGGCGATCAAAGCTGCCGGAATTTGTTTGTTTATTTTTTTTATTTCTTTAATTACTACTATTGTAGTAATACTTATTGCAATGGTATACCAATTTACTTGATTAATAGATTGGAGAACATTTTGCAAAAAAACGTGAATTTGATGACTGTTTTTAATAGCAACACCCAATACATGTTTAAGTTGACTTAAACCAATACTAATTGCTGCTGCAGAAGTAAATCCGCTTATTACGGGTTTAGATAAAAAATTGACTAGGAATCCCATTCTAAATAAACCCAGAAAAAATTGAAAACTTCCCATTAATAATGCTAAAAAAATAGCCATAGCGCTATATTCTTCAATACTAGATAAGGAAAGTGCCTCCAACCCAGAAGCTACAAGTAAAGAATCCATTGCAACGGGGCCTACGGCTAATTGCCTCGAAGTTCCCATAATAGCATATACCACTTGAGGTATTAATGCAGCGTATAACCCAAAAACGGGAGGTAATCCCGCTATCATAGCATATGCCATCCCTTGAGGTATAAGCATAATGCCTACAGTAATGCCTGCCGAAACGTCTCCAGAGATATAAGTTTTTTTGTAATTTTCAAGCCAAGAAAATATTGGAAAGTACTTTTTTAACATAGATGGACTAGTTGCTATAAAGAGACTTGTATACTTCTATTTAAATAAACGTTACATACCCTAATATTATAAATTTAGGATTTCAATGTAATTTCTATGAAGTTTAATGCGCCCCATATTTTCTAGTTTTTTAAGCAATCTAGAAATGACCACCCTAGAACTATGTAACTCGTATGCTATTTCTTGATGCGTATTCCGAATGGTTTTATCCTTGTTAATACGAACTTTTTCTTTTAAATAATTAAGAAGCCGTTCATCCATATTATCAAAGGCAATACTATCCATAGTATGAAGCATTTCATTTAATCTGTTGTGGTAACTTTCGAAAACAAAATTTCTCCAAGACTTGTATTTAGATGTCCATAATTCCATTTTTTGTATTGGAACCATAATGAGTTTGGTATCTGTTTCGGCTATAGCTCTAATTTCACTTTTGGTTTGGCCCATACAACAGGACATTGTCATAGAACAGGTGTCTCCTTTTTCTAAGTAATATAAGAGCAACTCGTCTCCATTTTTATCTTCTCGAAGTATTTTGATAGCACCAGAAACGAGTAGAGGCATGCCTTTAATATAAGCGCCTATTTCTATCATTTTGTCCCCAGCAGAGACCTCTTTGTAAGTGCCAACTTGTATAATGTCATTAATTAGTGCATCTTCAAAAAGATGCCCATAACTATTCTTTAGTTCTTGAACCATCCTGTAGGTGTAATTTGTATGTGTTAATAGCCTCCTTTTTATATGGTATAAACATAGGTGTCCAGATTATTTGGGATAATGTGTAGATTATTGGTAATACTAAAACAAGAACAATCACGAATGCTACTATACCATTTGAGGTATGGAGTGATAGTTTCTCCAAAATATAATTTAAAATAACTACAGCTACAAATAAAGTCTCTACTATACTATAAGAAAAAGGGGTGTGTTTTGTTTTTTTAAACATCAACAATAGTAATTTACAGTAAAAATAGAAGATTTTACAATTAGCGTTGGTAACATAAGTTACACTGGTCGAATATTTGCTATTTAGAAGCGTAGTTAATTGTTTTTAAATTGATTGTGGTTGGGTCTTGATTTGAAAAATAGAATACTTTTTTAGAACCAAAGATGATAGGGATAAGTCAAGGAAATATTGATTTTTCTAAATTAAAAGAGACTGAATCAGGAGTAGATTCTATTAATTTATATTTCAAACTGTATTCTTAGTTGTTTTACTAAAGGCAGTTGGGGTTTATAAATTTGAATATAGTATATTAGATTTGAATATTAAAAATCATACGATGGGAGACTGTCATGTGCGACACTACGAGGGGTTTAGATTTAAATTGCCTTAATTTACTCGATTACTTAACCGTTAGCTTCAATTTGAAAAATGAAAATATTAAAAGCGATACTATTTATTTTTTTTGCTTTTGTACAGCATAATATTTTTTCTCAAAACGTTGTTGGTAATTGGTATTCCAAGGCAGTAATTAACAATAAAGAGAACCATTTTTCATTCCAAATTTTTAAAACCGAAAATAGTTATACTGGAATTGTAGATTTTTTGTCAGAACAAAAATTTAGAGTTAGAATGGATACTGTAAATGTTGAGGGAAATGAAATTACATTGAAAAATAAAGAGTTGAATTTTAAATTTACTGGTAAAATAGACTCTAATAAAAATAAAGTAAAAGGCTTTTTAAGTAAAAAGGATTTTAAAGATTCTATAATTCTCACACGTTATCCTCAAGCCGAAAGAACACAAATTGTTCAAGAACCAATACCTTACATTAGTGAAAATGTAACTTTTTATAATAAAGAAAACACAAAGTTTTCTGGAACCATTACTTACCCTAAAAAAGGCGAAAATTTAAAAGCCGTAATTTTAATTTCTGGTAGTGGAGCACAAAATAGAGATTCTGAAATATTAGGTCATAAACCATTTGAAATACTTGCAGATTATCTAACACGTAGGGGAGTTGTTGTTTTGAGGTATGATGATAGAGGTTATGGTAAATCAGAAGGCGTATTTAGGCCTGCTACGACCATGGATTATGCTTACGACGCCCTTGGAGCGTTAGAATTTTTAAAAAAGCTTAAAAAACCCACGATACAAAAAATAGGTTTAATAGGTCATAGCGAAGGGGGGAATATTGCTCCTTTGGTCGCTACAATAGAATCATGTGTAGACTTTTTAGTCTTGTTAAGTGCACCAGGGACTTCTAATTATGAATTCATGATAAACTCTTTAAACATTATGTTTAAAGAGCAATACCTAGAATTGCGACACACGCACGTCCCTTTTTATAAGCAAGTTTACAAAAACATGTCTTCGATAAATGACAAAACAGAATTAAAAGATACTTTGCGCTTGAAATTCAGAAATTTTGCTGAAAGATTAGGAAAAAAAGAATATGGTGATTATGGAGGAATTGATAATTATGTTAATGTACAGACAGCGCAATACACTTCTAATTGGTGGCATTATTTTCTTCAATTTGATGTGACAACTTATTTATCTCAATTGAAAATTCCAATATTAGCGTTAAATGGGAACAAAGACACCGATGTAGAGTCTAAATCGAATTTAAACGGAATAAGAAACACATTAAAAAAATCAGGGAATGAAAACTTTAAGATTGTAGAATTAAAAAACGTAAATCATTTTTTTCAAGTTAGTAAAGACAATAAAATTGAGAACCTATATTTTAACACGGACACTTTTTCTAAAGTTGCTCTAAAAGAAATAGGGCAATGGATAAAAAAACTGTAGTTAATAACTAACAAGTATAAAATAGGTCGTTATTACAGGAACTGTTGACTGATTTACTATGTTAAATATTATTTTTTTGTTGTGATTGGCATGTTTTGAGATGATTGATTCTCTATGCTTTTTTTTTAAGCATTTACTAGACGTAGCTACTCACTTGAGAAACATTTAAAACGATTAGATCTACAATAGTTCTAAATTAGGAGAAACTTACATAAGTTCTTCTAAGCTTACAAAAATTAAAAGGCCTTTCGACATATTATCCAAATAAAGTATATTTGAATCGTAAATTAACGCCATAAAATGCGTTTATAGAGTAGTTGTAGTACAT
>CAZLTR010000246.1:0-4981 GCA_964562415.1 uncultured Hyunsoonleella sp.
AAATAAGGCTTTAATCGATGAAATAAGTGCCACACTAATACTTCAAAGTTATTTATATTCTAAATAGTTTTTTCTTAATTCCATAAAACAAATCAAGTATTGTATTTTTGCAAAAATAATTAGTCCTTAAAAATGATTTTACCAATTGTAGCATACGGTGACCCTGTATTAAAAAAGAAAGGTGTTGCTATTACCAAAGATTATCCAAAGTTAGATGAGTTATTAGAAAACATGTTTGAAACCATGTACAATGCTATGGGAGTAGGTTTAGCAGCTCCCCAAATAGGCTTGCCTATACGTTTGTTCTTGGTAGATACTGCACCATTTGCCGAAGATGAAGATTACAGTGAAGCGCAACGCAAACAGTTAGAAGGTTTTAAAAAGGTATTTATAAATGCCAAAATTTTAGAAGAAGAGGGGGAAGCCTGGTCGTTTACAGAAGGCTGTTTAAGTATTCCAGACATTCGCGAAGATGTATTGCGACAACCTAAAATAAAAGTAGAATACCTTGATGAGAATTTTGAAAAGCATACCGAGTATTTTGAGGGACTTATTGCACGTGTTATTCAGCATGAATACGACCATATTGAGGGCGAGCTCTTTACAGATAAATTATCTAGTTTAAAGAAAAGATTATTAAAAGGAAAGCTCTCTAATATTTCAAAAGGAAAAATACGTGTAGATTATAAGATGCGTTTTCCTAATCAAAAAAAGAGACGATAATTTTTGGTTTGGGTTTTAAAAATAGGATATTTGCGCCACTAAAAAAATAAAACTAAATGGGCTTAGAAAAAGTATTAGCTATATCAGGTAAACCAGGGCTTTATAAATTAGTAACTCAAACACGAGGTGGATTTGTTGCGGAATCATTAATAGACAAGAAACGTATTTCTATAAGTTTGCAAAATAATGTAAGTGTTTTAAGTGAAATTGCGATTTATACCTTAACAGAGGAGGTACCTTTATATAAAGTTTTAGATAAAATAAGAGAAAAGGAAAATGGCAATATCGCAAGTGTAGGGCCAAAGGATGGAAAAAGTAAATTAGAAGAATACTTTTTTGATGTCTTACCAGATTATGATGAAGATAGGGTGTATGCTAGTGACATTAAAAAAGTAATTCAATGGTATAACTTGCTGCAAAAGCACGATATGCTTAATCTTTTAGATGATGAAAAGTCGCAAAGCGATGAAGAAGAATAAAAGTTAAAAAACCTCCTATAAGGAGGTTTTTTTATTTTTTTTTGTAATTATGAGATATGGATTACGACTCCAAACTTGTAATACAACATCATATGGATTCCCTCTGGTTTTTTGAAGACACTAATTTGTTTAGAGTATTATGCCCTCATAAGTTTAAAGCTTATAAAACAGATCACAAATTTGATGCTTACAAAAAGCGCGATTACATTTATTTTGAAGAAGATAAAGCTAATAAAGTATACCTTATTGAAAAGGGGAAAGTAAAGTTGGGTTATTACAACGACGATGGTGAAGAAGTTGTAAAAGCTATTTTAAGTAAAGGGGAGTTATTTGGAGAATAAGCAATTCTAGGAGCCTCCATTAGAGATGAATTTGCCCAATCTGTCGATAATACAACAAGCATTTGTTCTATAACTATAGATACGATGTATAATTTAATGAGAGACAACCAAACGTTTAGTCTTAAGGTGTATAAGTTTATAGGTTATAGATTGAAAAGATTAGAACGGCGCTTGCAATTGTTGTTGTTTAAAGATACCAAAACACGACTTACGGAATTTTTAAAAGAGTTGTGTGCCGACTATGGCTATGATTGTGAAGAGACAGGGGACAAAGTGATACAACACCCTTATACCCAAAAAGACATTGCATCATTAATAGGTACATCTAGGCCTACTTTAAATATTCTTTTAAACCAATTAAAGGAAGATAATATCATTGCTTTTTCTAGAAAAACAATTCGTATCTATCAAAACAGGTAATGGTTTTTACTATTGTACTTTTAAGTGTTGTCTATGCCCATACATGTTACCTTTTAAGCTTCTAAGGAGTGATTTAGTTTTTTTTTGTATGTAAGACGTTGTCTTTAAATTCGCTATGCGGTATTTTTTTGCCGTTTATCATTAACTTTAACACTATGGATAAAACCGATATAAATTCTCGAGAAGACATTGCTAAATTAGTAGAAACCTTCTATGAAAAGATACAAAAAGATAGTGTTTTAGGACCTTTTTTTAATGAAACTATAACAGACTGGGCAGCTCATTATGAGGTGTTAACAACCTTTTGGACCTCTAATTTGTTTATGAAAACGCGTTATACTGGCAATCCAATAGAAGTTCATGTAGCTGTAGATAAAGCATTCGATTATTCTATTTCGGAAGTGCATTTTGGGTTATGGCTTAACCTTTGGGTAACGACTGTAGACCAATTATACCAAGGCGATTATGCTGAAAATGCAAAGCGACGCGCTAGAAAAATGGCAACATTTATGAATTTGAAACTGTACGAGTCTAAACACAAGTAGTAAAGTAAAGATTTAGGAAAATCTTATAAAATCATAAAAAAGGAAAGCTTTACTTAACATGCTATATGATGTAGTAGCGAATCATAAAAAAATGACATAAAGCACCAATAAGTACAAATATGTGCCATATGACATGATTGTAAGGGATTTTTTCTATGACATAAAACACAATACCTAAAGTATAAGCAGCCCCACCAGCAAATAGTAAGGTAATGGCGTTTTCTGGAACTAAACGTGACAAATTAGAAAAATCGAATACAAATAACCACCCCATCGCTAAGTATAATAAGGTGGAAAACGTTTCTAGTTTACCTGTGAAAAATACCTTGAGTACTATACCAAAAGCGGCGATGCTCCATACTGCATATAATAAATGCCAACCGAGATGTTCTTGTAATGTAATGAGAAGTACTGGGGTATAAGTACCAGCAATAAGTAAGTAAATGCTAATATGGTCTAAGATTCTAAAGTAGTGTTTTAAACGTTTTGTTTTGGTAGCATGGTACAGTGTAGAAGCTGTAAAAAGAGTGATAAATGATAGCCCGTAAATAGTTATACTAAGGCCACTGTATTCCGAGGTCTTAGAATTAGCATTAATAAGCCATAACAAACCTATACAGCCAAAAAGAATTCCCAATGCATGTGTGCCTGCATTTAATTTTTCCTCTAGAGGTGACTGCGAGCGCATGTTATTTCTCTGTCTTCTTTTTGTAAACCCACTTATCGGTAAGGTCGAAGAAATTAATGTCTAAAGGAGAAGGTTGATATTTTAAAGCCCCACTTCTAAAATTACGTTGCAAAATGTCTTCAATAAGGTAATCTTCCTCGTTATTCCAAGGGTCGAATTCTTGTTTTAATGAAATATCAAACAAAGAAGCAGTGGTATTGTACCAAAATGCTCGCCAACCATTACGCAAATCTTTTACCAGGTCGAACGTGGTTCTTCCAGTTTGGCGGTGTATAAGTTTAACGAGTATTTGGCCTTCAGTACGTGTGAGTTTTTTTAGTTCTTCAGAAAATTCACCCTCAATGTATTTTTGCACATCTTTAGTGTGGCGTTTTTTATGTCGGGTTTTAGACATAACTTCCAATTCTCTATTTAAAGAATCTAAACGTTCTGCGGCTAATTTAGCATAAGGGTATACTTTTAAAGTTTTACGTCTTAATATTAAATAGCGTATACGTTCTTTCTTATTGTCAAATTTAAGCCTATGTAATAACATTACTTCATCTAGGTCTATAGACGTTTTAGGAATAGAATCTCCTTGGATAAATAAATAGATGACCCTTGTTGAATCTTTTTCAACTTCTCCCTCTTGTGCAAGCATTAAGAAGGGTAATAGTATGAATATGTATTTTATATAGTTCATTTCAAAGGCTATTAAGGCAACAACAATACCAAAATTAATAATTTACATCCAGTTATTTGATTAACATTAATATTATTATTTTAGTGCAAAATATTCAAAACATGACGAAACAAAGTATTTTAAACGAAAAATCTTTAGAATTTTTAGAAAAATATTTAAATAATGCAGCCCCAACAGGCTATGAGTGGGAAGGACAAAAGGTATGGATGGACTACTTGAAGCCTTATGTAGACGAATTTATAACAGATACTTATGGTACAGCAGTAGGCGTAATTAACCCAGAAGCAAAATATAAGGTCGTAATTGAAGGTCATGCCGATGAAATTTCATGGTATGTTAACTATATTAGTGATAATGGGCTTATTTATGTAATTAGAAACGGAGGGAGCGACCATCAAATAGCACCAAGTAAGGTGGTTAATATACACACTAAAAATGGGATCGTAAAAGGTGTTTTTGGTTGGCCTGCTATTCATACAAGGAATAGAGCTAAAGAAGAACCACCAAAGCCAGACAATATATTTATAGATTGTGGTTGTGCGACCAAAGAAGAGGTAGAAGCTCTAGGCGTACATGTGGGCTGTGTAATTACTTATCCAGATGAATTTCATATTCTAAATAACGATAAATTTGTATGTCGTGCTATAGATAATCGCATGGGCGGTTTTATGATTGCAGAAGTGGCGCGTTTGCTTAAGGAAAATAAAAAAGAATTACCTTTTGGTTTGTACGTTACAAATGCCGTACAAGAAGAAATAGGGTTACGTGGCGCAGAAATGATTACGCAAACCATAAAACCAAATGTTGCCATTGTAACCGATGTGACTCATGACACGACTACGCCTATGATTGAAAAGAAAAAAGAAGGGCATTTAGAAATGGGAAAAGGCCCTGTAGTAGCTTACGCGCCAGCAGTGCAACAAAAATTAAGAGATTTAATTACAGCCACAGCAGAAGAAAAAGAGATCCCTTTTCAACGCTCTGCGTTGTCTAGAGCAACAGGAACCGATACAGATGCTTTTGCTTATAGTAATGGAGGTGTTGCTTCTGCATTAATTTCATTACCATTGCGTTACATGCATACTACTGTAGAAATGGTACAC
>CAZLTR010000247.1:0-4979 GCA_964562415.1 uncultured Hyunsoonleella sp.
CTGTCTTTTCTTTTTTTCCACAAGACGCTAATAATAATGTGGCAGATAAAAGAATCGCCAATAGCCCTTGGGGTTTTCTTTGTAGTCGTTTAATTGTCATTTTAATAATTTTATAAAGTTAATGATGAACTGAATTCGTAAATGTGTTGCATCTATTTAGGGCAAAAGGTGGTGATTCGTTGTTGTCTTGTGATGAGGCAGTACTGATAACCAATCCTTTGCCCTATAATAGGGGGTTAAAAAATAAAGAATTGTGTTTGCAACCAGATTTGCCCTTGTGTTTGGTCTTCACCAAGCGCATTTTCTTGAGACCAGGTTGTATAAGAGAGTCTTAGATTGGTATTGTAACCCGCAAACCAGTAATTTAATCCGCCGCCAAATACAGTAACAGTGTTAAGGTCGTTAAAGGCATTAACAGGAATGCCACCAGTTTGTACCAGGCCATCTGCATCTACATCTGCTTTTTCATAACGAATCCAAGGCTGTAATTTTGAAGTTTTAAAGTAATAGCCTAATTCTAAAAATTGCGTAGTTTGCTTAGGGATAAGCGTGGCAAAAGAAGTCCCAGTGGTGTCTGTACCTCCTGTAAGTGCAGAAAAAGCACCGTTAGCAGTAATGGAACCCGCAGACCCTAGAGGCATATCTAAAAAGAAATCGAATCCAAAATTTTGATAAGTCCCTTGTAAATCAAAACCAGCCGCTAAAGCAAATGTTTTGCCAGCGCCAAGTTTTGTGCCTGCATAGTAGTAATCTTTTTCGGCATCGAAAAAGTTATAAGCCACTCTACCTACATAACGTAATGCAGGGTCATCATTTACAAATTCGCCCGTATTTCTTCCTGTGAAAATTCCAAAACGGTATTCTAATTTGTCATCTAAAAAGAATCCTCTGGCATTAACCCCTAAGTCACGGCCAAAGTTACCTTGTAAAGGCTGGTCTGCAAATAGGTTAAAAGGGTATTGAAAAAATGTAAAATCATTAGCCATAAGCGCTGCTGCACCTTGCAGGCCGTTACGGTTGTGTGATACCAATTGTAGCCCTGCAATTAACATGTGATTTCCAAAGGTATGCTCGTACTGCGCGTCTAATAGTATAGGAGCTACTTTAACGTTTTTACTATCGCCAGAACCTCTGCCGATTATAGAAGGGAGATCGGTTTCTAAAAAGAAAGATCCATTTTTAGACAATTTACCACCGACTAAAACTCTAGCACGGTATAAATTAAAATCCTTGCTCCATGCATCAGGATCATTATCTAAGGTTTCTCTGTTGCCTCCAGGACCAAAACCGTTTTGTTGGTATGAGGCATACATGTGTACTATAGAGCCTACTTGTATGGAAGGCTTGAAGGCTTCTTCTGTATCTTCTTCCGCAGTGTCTTCTAAGGTTTTTTTAGACCGTTTTAAATTTGGAACTTCTCTAAACAGTTCCATGTCTGCATTTTTATTAATTGAAACTATTTGAGAATACCCCATATGAGATAATAGAATACATAATACTGCTAAAGTGTTAGTTAATTTTTTTTTCATACTCTAGAAAATTAAGTTAATTGTTTATGAGCACCAATCATGGAATGAAAGGTGTATTACTCTAAGTACTAGTACATCTCAAAACTACAGATTAATGTTTTAAATACGTAGTTATAATGTTGTATTATCTGTATTTTTGTGAATTACTTAAAAATAGTACGTACATAAAATTGATTTATTAATTTGTAGGCTTTGTAAATACGTATATTTACGTAGGTGATAAATTACGGGTGTATTTGTAGGAGAGTGTTTGTTGTTATAGCCCGTGATTGATTTCTTATTTTGTAGGCTAAATACTTCTTTTTAAAGAGGTGCTTCTCTAATGGTTACGCTTTTTTAAAAAAAATAAAGCGCATCCTATGTGGTGCGATTTTAAAAGGCCTTAATAAAAAGGTATTTATCAATGCATTAGTCTGGTGATGTGTTGCAGTTAAAAGTATTTAGGACGTGTGTTTATAACATTTTGGTTGTAAATAGGTCTCTAAAAAATATAAAGGAAGTGTTAGTAGTGCTTTATACACTAAGTATTCATTTTATGACAGGATTGAAAATAAGCTTGTAATTCAAAGTTGCGATCTTCGAAGGTGTCTGTTAAAATTTTAAAGTGTTCAATGCGATCTATTCTAAAAGCCCGATAGGTATCACGAAGGTGGCACCAAGCAATTAAGATCCATTTATGATTTGTAGCGTATAAAGCATAAGGTTCTATTTTGCGATGGGTCGCGGTTGTGGCATTCGCTTTTACATAGTGCATTTCAATATAATTAAAATGTGTTATCGCCAGTTGGATATCGGATAGCGCATGGCTAGATATATTTTCGAAATCGGTATTAAATACATAAATTTTACGTTCTAGTAATTCGCTTTTCTCTTGTATGGTCGTTTTAAAAACAGATTTTATTTTAACAAGTGCATCGTTAAAATCTGAAACAAAGGAGCTGTCTTTAGTCTGTTTTACAAGTTGTTGCGCGGTAATTAAGGCATTAGCTTCTTTTTCAGAGAACTGCATGGGGGTGACATTATAGCCTTCCATAAGCGCATAGCCTTTGCCCTCTATAGTCACAACAGGAACACCTGCGGCTTCTAATTTTCTAATATCTCTGTATACGGTTCTTATGCTCACATCGTATTTATCGGCAAGTTGTGGTGCCGTTACGAGGCGCTTAGATCTAAGTGTTGTGAGAATGGCTATGAGTCGGGATAATTGAGACATGACATTATAAATTAGAACGTGTTTTTACGATTCTTAACTACTGTAAATGTAAGCGATTATTAAGTTTTGTAGGGTACGGAGGTTAAAATTAAAACGTTATAACGGTTATATACTGTAGCTCATCTTTTAACACAAGCTATGGTTGCAAACGCTAGGTGTAAAAAGAGTGACCCCTAAATAAAGGGATCACTATCGTTGTTTGGTTAAAAAAGGAAGCTGGTTTACATCCAAGAATGTAAGGCAATACGATTGCCTTCTGTATCTATAAATTGTGCCATAAAACCATTTTCGCCAATATCTGTTTTCGGCATGGTGATTTTACCGCCAGCAGCTTCTACTTTTCCTAAAGGGGCACTTAAGTCGTCACCTCCGTTAAGGTAAATTGTAGGCCCTTTAGTGGTAGGGGTTTGGCCTTCGGCTTCGATAAGACCACCGCCAACACCATTGTTGTCATTATCATAAGCAAACATGCCGTACTTCGCATTTTGTTCTGGCATGTGGTGGTCTTTAATTTCGGTGTCCAAAACCGTGTTGTAAAATTGTTTAGCGCGTTCGTAGTTTGTTACTGGTATTTCAAACCAGTTAATAGCATTTTTCATTTAAAATTAATTTGTGAGTTAAACTTAGCTACAAAGATATTTGCGCAAGAGACAAAAGGTGTCAGGGGTAATTGAATTCATCTTAACTTTTTCTATTTCCTAAAGAATGAGTTGAAATTCACCCCTATTTCGTTACTTTTTTTATCCGTAGCGCTGCTATGCGCTTCAAAAAGGGCCTCATCTGGTTAAATTTCAACTCATTTTTGGTTAAAAACAAAACGTCAAGATGAGTTCAGTAACAGCATCAAAAAAAACCACTTTGTGGGTACAAAGTGGTTTTTAATATAGGGTGTAAAATAAGTTCTACTTATTTTATCATCTCGTAACTGCGTTTAATAAAGTTGGTTAACTCTTCACCTTTAAGTAAGCCTTGCGATAATCTTGCAAGGTCTAAACTTTGATTAATTAAACGTTCTTTATCTTCTTTGGCTTCAGTACTTAAAATGTCGCTTACCAATTCAGAATTTGTGTTTACAATAAGATTGTGCATTTCTGGCATGTTACCCATACCAAACATACCGCCGCCACCAGTTTGCTGCATCTCTTTCATACGACGCATAAATTCTGGTTGTGTAATGATAAACGGATTTGCACTGCTGTCCATAGCTTCTAATTGTACCATGAATTTATCAGAAGGAATGACGTCTTTTAAGAGTTCATCTAAAACTTTCGTTTGGTCTTCATCTAATTTCGAAACCGCAGTGTCTTCTTTTTTGATAAGGTTATCAATATGGTCACCATCAACTCTAGCAAATGCTATTTTTTCTTTAGAACCTTCTAATTTTTGGATTAAATGCGATACAATAGGCGAATCTAATACCAATACCTCATATCCTTTAGCTTTAGCAGCTTCTATATAACTGTGCTGTGCATCTTGATCGGAGGTGTAAAGAATAACAAGCTTGTCATCTTTATCGGTTTGATTGGCTTTTATTTTATCGTATAATTCTTGGTAGGTATAGTACTTACCATCTACAGTAGGGTATAATGTGAAAGCTTCTGCTTTTTCAAAGAATTTTTCTTCAGAAAGCATACCGTATTCAATAACAATTTTAATATCGTTCCATTTGGCTTCGAAATCTTCACGACTGTTATTAAATAATGATTTTAATTTATCGGCTACTTTTCTTGTAATGTAAGACGAAATCTTTTTAACAGCACCATCAGCTTGTAAGTAAGAACGCGATACGTTTAATGGAATGTCTGGAGAATCGATAACCCCACGTAGCATGGTTAAGAATTCTGGAACAATACCCTCTACATTATCGGTAACGAATACTTGGTTTTGGTACAATTGAATTTTATCCTTCTGTATTTGCATGTCGTTAGACATTTTAGGGAAGTATAAAATACCTGTTAAATTAAAAGGATAATCTACATTTAGGTGAATGTTAAATAATGGCTCTTCGAATTGCATTGGATACAATTCTCTGTAGAAGTTGCTGTAATCCTCATCTTTTAAATCTGCTGGTTGCTTAGACCAAGCAGGATCGGGATTGTTGATGATATCGTCAACTGTAATTTGTCTATGTGGCTCTGTGGTTTCTTTGCCTTCGTCATCTTTAGTCGTTTTAGGCTCGTGCGTAGGGTCGTTTAAATCCATAGTTACAAAATTAATTTGTAAAGGCATAAAATTAT
>CAZLTR010000248.1:0-4957 GCA_964562415.1 uncultured Hyunsoonleella sp.
GCTCTGGTAGGATTTGCACCTACTGGATGTATGCCACTTCGTGGCGCACCAACGTGTTTGTATAAGGAAAGTTGCGGGTTTGTGGGCGAGGATTTTCCGAAGGAAAATCAGAAGCTAGCAAACAGGCAACTAAATTTGGTTTAGCTAAAACTAGCAATTTTTTTTATACGGTGTTGCCATTTCGTTGTTATTTCAGAGTTCAGTTTTCCGTTTTTCAGAGTTAGAGTGATTATGTTTAACTATTTAGTCCGCAAATAGGTTTAATTCCGACTCATATATTTTTCTTATTAACCTTATCTTTAATTATATAAAATAAAATTGAGTTGAATAGAATGAATAATATAACAAACCAGAACCCATAAATTGGACCTATCCAAGTTGAAGCAGCCCAACTATGTACCATTAAAACAAACAAAAGGAAAATCCGAGATATTTTTCTTGGTAAATAATATCCAATAATTCCAATTAAAATCAACCATATAGTTGATATAATAAAAAGTCCTGAAACGTGACTTTTCATCATAAAATTTCCAATTGGATTCCCTTCATTCGCAATATTCAAGTTTCCATTCCAATATTCTTTTGGTTGGTGAATTGTAGTTATTGTTATATCAAAAAGACTTGCCCAAAGAGCTGGAATTAATGCAATTAGTTTTTCTCTTTTATTCATTCAATTTTTTTCAGTTTTGAGTGAGCACAATGAATGGCAACGTTAAATATATGGCAAGTTGGGCAGAAAATAAGCCATTACTTTCGGTTTAACCACAAGCCAAATCTTTTGTATTTTGTTTTAATTTTTCTCTTTTAATACCAAATCAAAAGACTTGGTGACTTTGCAAATAGACAACAAACTTTCGATTAAACACTAATCGCCCTATTTGTTATATATAGTGTTAGTAGTAGTTTTTCTAAAAATCCGTTTTAATTTGCTCAACAGATAAAATTCTGCTAGTTAATCTTTTTACTTGCTCTAAAGGGTATTTCCCATTTATATTTTCCAAATTTGATATTAGCTTATTTCTTTCACTTTCTTTTTTTATGATTATATAGCTAATGTCATCAGGATCAAAAGTTAATCTTTCATTTTTTACTTTTTCATTCAGTTTAATCTTAGCAGATTTTATTCTAAGCTCATTTAAACTTTTTACATTTCCTATTTGAGTATGTTCTTTGTCAGGTTCTAAAACATATCTCCATTCTCTTTCATCTGAAAATCGATATTTTGGTTTTATTAATTTTCCTCCTCTGTGTAATTCTCCTTGGTAATTTTTTGCATATCTAATTATGTCTATAATATATTTTTCTTTTGAATTAAGTTCCGTGAACTTCTCCTTGCCCTCTCCAATTTTATCAAATAAATGGGTGAAAAAATTTGTTGCTAAATTCGATTCTTTTTCAATGTACAACACAGGATTTAGACCACTCTTTTCTGCCCAAGTTTTTTTTTAATCCAATTCCATATGCTCCATAATTTTTAATATGATCAATGATTTGAGAAAAAGGAATGTCACAAAAACATACCATAGGAGTTAAAAAATCAAACGTTCTATTTTTAGTTATAAGTGTTTCCCTACAATAACGTATTTCGAAATTATTAGAAAGTATACCATTAAAAGATTTTAAATTCTTGGTGAAATGAATTACAGAGTTTGAACTTAATCCCATTATTTTATATTAATTACTACTAACAATTCAATATGTGTAATGGTACACATATTTCCACTATAAATCTAAGATATTTTTTACAATACGCAAATGATTTGTAATTATATACGTATGCCTCATAATAACATTAAACTACTATAGAAAAGCATCTCAGCGAAATACTAAAAAAAACACAAAACCCTGAGAACAAAACATGAAAGCAAACGCCAAAATACACTAGCCCTTGTCTTTAGCACTTTAAAATAACCTCAAATAAAAATAGTTGTTTTACATAGTATTAAATTTATAAAAAGCAGGACCACAGAAGTCCTCTGTGGTCCTGCTTTAAAATGATGTAACTCTACTATAAAACAGCTTAATTGGGAGGTTATATAAAATCGACTTTACCCGTTTCCATATTGTAAACAGCGCCAATTATTTTAATGCTTCCTGTTTCTGATAAGGCACTTAACTTTGGGGACGCTGTTTTTATATCTGCAATAGTTTGCAATACATTGGTTTTAATAACCCGATTGGTAAAATCTACATTTTTAGAAGACGCATCGCCATTCAATGCCGTTGCGACTACAGAAGGTTTAATGTCATTTAACAAAGCTTGCAAAGCATTCATTTGTAAACTTGCAGCATCTGTGCCGTCTATGGCATGTTTTACAGCACCGCATGCTGTATGCCCTAATACTATAATTAATTTAGAACCTGCAACAGCCGTAGCAAACTCCATAGAACCTACTATAGAGCTATTCTCTATATTACCAGCAACTCTGGCTACAAAAATATCTCCAATCCCCAAGTCGAAAACATCTTCTACAGGCACTCTGCTGTCTACGCAAGATAATACGAGAGCTTTAGGATATTGTCCAATGGCCGCTTTACGTCGCTGTGCCGAATGGTCTCGATGGGTAAGATTATTGGATACAAAATTTTCGTTGCCTTTTTTTAACCTTCCAATAATCTCATCGGGTGTTAATGCAGCTTGATCCTCTGCAGATAATACACTTTTTATGGGCTGCTGTATTACGGGTGTTGCTGTATTTACTGTTTTTACTTTTTTATCGGTACAATACATTACTGTAACTACAACACCTAACAGTGCTAAAACTTTAAAATCCTTTTTCATAAGTATAGTATATATTTTAAAAATTGAACATTTGAATTAAATAATAGTTTAATTCTCTTTATTAATAATTTTAATCTCTTTATCAAAAGTAATACTATTACATATGAAAATAAAAAAATCAGCATTAAACAAATTAATACTGATTATAAGACAATTATATGTATTATACTAAAGTTCTAAGTGATCTCCAATGGCTAGGAGTGTTAAAGTTTTGCCTTGGTCTTCAAATTTTTGTTTGGCAGCTCTATGGTTTATTTCTATATACCCAAAAGTATCAAAATGATACCCCAATACCTTAGAGCATTCTAAAAAATTACTCGCAATAAGCGCATCGTCTACCCCCATTGTAAAATTATCCCCTACTGGTAAAATAGCAAGATCTAATGCGCCTTCTAAGGGAATTAATTGCATATCGTAAGTTAAAGCCGTATCTCCTGCAATGTAAATTGAAGTGGTATTGGTACTTAACACAAAGCCCCCTGGCTGTCCACCATAGCTTCCATCTGGGAAAGACGAACTGTGTATGGCATTAACGTATTTTAAAATTCCAAAACTAAAGGTCCACTTTCCGCCATGGTTCATAGGGTGAGCCTTAAAACCTTTGTTTTCGTAGTGGGTCACTATTTCATAATTCGACACAATGGTAGCTCCTGTTTTAGTGGCTATAGCCTCTACATCCAAAATATGATCTTGATGCGCGTGAGTTACTAAAATAAAATCTGCTTTTAACGTTTCTATATCAATATGAGCTGCTTTTGGATTGGCAGAGATAAAAGGATCTACAATAATGGAAACACCATCAATCTCAATACCTAAACTGGCATGCCCGTAATACGTAATTTTCATAGTATTCTCGTTTTAATATTTTTAATAAACTAATTATAAAATATATGTTTTAAAACTACATCGAATTAAGATAGCCCCCTAATGCTACTAATAAAGCAAATAAAAATGTAGTTAATGCTACTTTCTTTAATTCTGGATCTAAATGTTGTGGTACGGTATGACGTTGCACTTTTTTAAAATGCAAAATCAAAGGAATGTATGCTATCATATACAAAATACTAAAAGGAGTTTTATAATAGATAATACCAAATACCAAAGAACTGAATATTGCTAAAACAAGCAAAAATGCATGATAGATTTTCGCGCCTTTCTTTCCTAATTTTACAGCCAGTGTTATTTTGTTTGCTGCGGCATCAGACGTTCTATCGCGCATATTATTTAAGTTTAAGACCGCTGCACTTAGAGCACCAATGGTTATTGCAGGCCCTATTACAATAGCATGTACTGTTTTTGCATATAACACATAACATCCTACAACACTTACCAAACCAAAAAAAAGAAATACAAATACATCACCTAAACCTTTATACCCATAGGCATTAGTTCCCATAGTATATTTTATAGCCGCCACAACAGCAGCTACGGCTAAGACTAAAAATAGGCCCATCAATAGTAGATGTACTGTACCAAAAGCAGTCCCAATGAGCAACAAGGCCAGTATGCTACATATTACAACATTTAATTGTATAGCCCGTAACATGGCTTTGGGGCTAATGGCTCCACTTTGTAAGGCGCGCTCGGGGCCAATTCGATCTTCATTATCGGTACCTTTAACCCCATCGCCATAATCGTTTGCCAAATTAGATAATACCTGAAGACTTATAGTTGTTAACAGTGCTAATACACATATCTCGATATTAAAATAACCTTTGTAATAGGCAAGACTGCTGGCTACTATAATGCCAGAAACAGATAGCGGCAATGTTCTTAAACGCATGGCCGATACCCAAACGGAAAGGTTTTTCATTAAGGAATCCATTTTTTATCAAAGTTAGGCTTTCGCTTTTCTAAAAAAGCATTTCTACCTTCCTTGGCTTCTTCGGTCATATAGGCTAAGCGGGTGGCTTCACCTGCAAACACTTGTTGTCCTACCATCCCATCATCTGTCAAATTCATAGCAAATTTTAACATTTTAATAGAGGTTGGCGATTTGGCTAAAATTTCCTGTGCCCAATCGTAAGCCGTTTGCTCTAAATCTTCGTGTGGAATCACAGCATTAACCATACCCATTTCATAAGCTTCCTGAGCAGAATAATTACGTCCTAAAAAGAAAATTTCTCTAGCTTTTTTTTGCCCCACCATTTTAGCAAGGTATGCAGACCCATAGCC
>CAZLTR010000249.1:0-4934 GCA_964562415.1 uncultured Hyunsoonleella sp.
ACGAGCACAAAGATGAGATTTTAGCCGAAAAGCTAAAAAAAGATGACAAAGAAAATGCCGAACATGTCATGCTTGTCGATCTGGCCAGAAACGATTTAAGCCGTCATGGCAGTCAAGTTAAAGTAGAAACGTACCGAGAAGTTCAGTTCTTTTCTCACGTTATTCATTTGGTAAGTAAAGTAACGGGACAAAAACACAATGCCACATCTACCATGCAAGTTGTCGCAGACACCTTCCCTGCTGGGACTTTAAGTGGTGCCCCTAAACACAGAGCCATGCAACTTATTGAAGCTTACGAAAAAACAAGTCGTAGTTTTTATGGTGGCGCTATTGGCTTCATGGATTTCGAAGGTAATTTTAATCATGCCATCATGATTCGCACCTTCTTAAGTAAAGACTACACACTAAATTGGCAAGCAGGCGCTGGGTTGGTGTCTAAATCTAAACAAGAAGACGAATTACAAGAAGTATTCAATAAACTAGGCGCACTTACGAAAGCAATTACTTTAGCCGAAGATATCTAAAAACTCTATTACCTTAGCTCATGAAACCCATAATCACATATCTATTACTTGTATTAGGAATAGCAAATGGTTTTGCTTGTAGTTGCCTACAAACCAATGCACCATTGCATGAAAAGGTAAGTCGCGCATTTTCCGAAGCCGATATTGTATTAAAGGGGACTGTCGTTGCCATAAAAACAACAGAACAAGCACCAACACTATCTAGTTCGGCACCTGTAATTTACACCTTTAAAATCATCACATCTTTTAAAGGACAACTCCAAACTAAAACAGTAGATATTGTCTCTGCTGCTAACAGTGCCAGTTGCGGTTATCGTTTTACAATGGGTGCATCTTATTTGGTATATGCAAAAAAAGCAGCAACCTTTGCTAGTGAAACACAGCATGCTACCGATTATGTGACAGGGTTATGTGATCGCAACCAACACCTCGATGGCCTGCCCAAAGACGAATTAAAACTATTAAAAAAACTTAAATGCAAGCTAAAACGAACGCTATAACTACCCTAGCGCTCGCCACCTAGCAGCAAAAACGTTCTATTATAACGTATATTAAGACTATAGAGAAATGAAAAAAGTATTAGTAATAGATAATTACGACAGTTTTACATATAACCTTGTCCATTATTTAGAAGACCTTAACTGTGAGGTTACCGTTGTAAGAAACGACAAACTAGATTTAGAAGATGTAGCCCCCTTCGATAAAATTGTACTATCCCCAGGTCCTGGGATTCCAGATGAAGCCGGTTTACTAAAACCAATTATAGAAAAATACGCTTCCTCAAAACGCATTTTGGGGGTATGCTTAGGACAACAAGCTATTGGTGAAGTATTTGGAGGTACCCTCGTTAATTTAGACGAAGTCTATCATGGTGTTTCTACTCCTGTTACCATTAGTGTAGAAGACGAGTACCTGTTTCAAGGGTTAGATAAAACTATCGAAATTGGACGTTACCATTCTTGGGTTGTCAATGCCGACTTACCAGACGCTTTAGAAGCCACTTCTTTTGATGAAAATGGACAAGTAATGTCCTTAAGACATAAAATATACGATGTAAGAGGGGTACAGTACCACCCAGAATCTGTACTTACACCAGATGGTAAAAAAATATTAGAGAACTGGGTTAATGGGCCAGATGCTTAACCCCATAAAGACATATTAACAAACAAAAATCGCCCTCCACATAAGAGGGCTATAAAGCGAAATGAAAGACGTTTTAAACAGACTTATAAATCACGAAACCTTATCTAAAAAAGAGGCCAAGCAAATCATTATTAATATTTCTAGTGATTTGTACAACTCAAGTCAAATTGCCTGTTTCTTATCGGTTTACATGATGCGTAGTATCACCATAGAAGAAATTCAAGGCTTTAGAGACGCGCTTTTAGAATTGTGCATTCCTATAGACCTTAGCGATTTTAATGCCGTAGATATTGTAGGTACAGGTGGCGACGGTAAAAACACCTTTAACATCTCTACGCTTTCTTCTTTCATTACCGCAGGTGCTGGTGTACCTGTGTCTAAACATGGAAACTATGGTGTATCGTCTACCTCGGGATCTTCTAATGTCATGGAACACCTTGGGGTAAAGTTCTCTAACAACGAAAGTTTTTTACAGCGCTGTTTAGATAAAGCAGGGATATGTATTTTACATGCCCCATTGTTTCACCCTGCGATGAAAAATGTTGCCCCTATTCGAAAAGCACTAGGCGTCAAAACATTTTTTAATATGCTAGGCCCAATGGTAAACCCATCTTTTCCTAACAATCAAATGTTAGGGGTTTACGATTTAGAACTCTTACGCTTGTACAGTTTTATATACCAAAATACCAAAAAGAACTACAACATTGTTTTTGCTTTAGATGGTTATGATGAACTCTCGTTAACAGGCAAAGCAAAAATTGTTTCTAATCATACCGAAAAGCTTTTTGTACCAGAAGATTTAGGCTTACAACCCGTAACCCAAGAAGCGATCTTTGGAGGAAAAACAGTTCAAGATGCCGCTAACATTTTTGTAGACATTATAAGCGGTAATGGTAGCGAAGCGCAAAATAATGTAGTTTGTGCCAATGCAGGTTTAGCCATAGCAACGACAAAACAAATTTCCCATCAAGAGGGATTTGAACTTGCAAAAATCGCGTTGCACTCTGGAAAAGCCAAAGAAAGCTTAGACCAATTAATTGCATTAAGTAAATAAATTGCTAAAAGACAGGTGAGCCAACACCTTTATAGACCTATGAATATTTTAGACAAAATAACACACGACAAACGCCAAGAGGTAAACTTAAGAAAAGGGCTAATTCCTACCTCTCAGCTAGAACACTCTGTTTTATTTGAAAAACCACCCCTTTCTTTAGCCCATAATTTAAAGCACAGCAATTCGGGTATTATTGCAGAACACAAACGCCGATCGCCTTCAAAAGCTGTCATTAATAATACGCTTAACGTACAAGATGTTGCCAAAGGCTACGAAGCAGCAGGCGTATGCGGTATGTCTGTGCTTACCGATGGTAAATATTTTGGTGGCGCCTTAGACGATTTATTAACTGCAAGAGCAAGTTGTAACCTACCGCTTTTAAGAAAAGAATTCATTATTGATGAATACCAAATACTAGAAGCCAAAGCTTATGGCGCAGATGTGATCTTGTTAATCGCTGCCATCTTAACCCGAGACGAAATCAAACAATTTTCAGAATTTGCTAAAAGCCTCAATCTAGATGTTTTATTAGAGGTGCATAACGAAGCCGAACTGCAAAAATCGGTAATGCCAAGCTTAGACATGCTAGGCGTAAATAACAGAAACTTAAAAACCTTCGAAGTAAGCTTAGAAACCAGTAAAAGTCTTAGTACACTCATCCCCGATGATTTTGTAAAAGTTTCAGAAAGTGGCATTAGTAATATAGAAGCGATTAAAACACTACAACCTTATGGTTATAAAGGATTTCTAATTGGTGAAAACTTTATGAAAACCGATAATCCAGGAGCTCATGCAGATCAATTTATAAAAGACTTAGCGCTATGAAATTAAAAGTATGTGGAATGAAATACCAAGATAATATCGAAAAGGTTGCGGCATTGCAACCCGACTATCTTGGCTTTATATTTTATGAAAAAACGCCCAGGCATTTTAGCTCTAAAATGCCAGAGTTGCCCAAGCACATCAAGAAAGTAGGGGTTTTTGTAAATGAGGATCTCAATACGGTTATAGACACTGTAAATAAATTCGATTTACAAGCTGTGCAGTTACATGGAGAGGAAGCTCCTTACTACTGCAGCATTTTACGCAACACGAAACTTATCAATTCGAGCACTCCTCTCGAAATTATTAAAGTATTCCCTGTTAAAGAAGGCTTTAATTTTGAAGTATTAGAACCTTACGAAGCGGTATGCGATTACTTTCTATTCGACACCAAGGGCAAACAACCTGGCGGTAATGGCTACACCTTCGACTGGAGTCTATTAAATGCCTACCCGTCTACCAAACCTTTCTTTTTAAGCGGAGGCATAGGTCTAGACCAAGTAGAAGCTCTAAAAACATTCCAAGATAGTAAAGCTTCCACATATTGCTACGCATTTGATGTAAACAGTAAATTTGAAACAGAACCAGGCTTAAAAAACAGTTCTATTCTAAGAGAATTTATATATAGATTAAATCCAAAAGAAGACATGCAGAATTATAACGTTAACGACAAAGGCTATTATGGCGATTTTGGAGGCGCTTACATTCCAGAAATGCTCTACCCTAACGTAGAAGAGTTACGCCAAAATTATTTAAAAATAATGGCCGAACCCGATTTCCAAGAGGAATTCAATGCCCTTTTAAAAGACTATGTAGGACGCCCTTCACCGCTATACTTTGCCAAGCGACTTTCTAAAAAATATAATACTAAAATTTACTTAAAGCGCGAAGACCTTAACCATACAGGAGCGCATAAAATTAACAATACTATTGGTCAAATTTTAATGGCCAAACGTTTAGGCAAACAACGCATTATAGCAGAAACGGGGGCTGGACAACATGGTGTTGCCACTGCAACTGTATGTGCCCTAATGGGTATGGAATGCATTGTATACATGGGAGAAATCGATATTGCACGACAAGCCCCTAATGTTGCACGTATGAAAATGCTAGGTGCTAAAGTTATTCCTGCCCTATCGGGAAGTCGCACCCTAAAAGACGCCACAAATGAAGCCATTCGCGATTGGATTAACAACCCTGTAGATACCCATTACATTATTGGTTCTGCTATTGGTCCTCACCCCTATCCCGATATGGTAACACGTTTTCAGTCTGTAATTTCAGAAGAAATTAAATGGCAGTTAAAAGCTCACGAAGGACGAGAAAATCCAGATTATGTGGTCGCTTGTATTGGAGGTGGCAGTAATGCTGCAGGGACCTACTACCACTTT
>CAZLTR010000250.1:0-4909 GCA_964562415.1 uncultured Hyunsoonleella sp.
ATTTATGGTATCTCAAAGCTTCACGACAATGTTCTATCGCATAATTCGGGTTTAACAAAAACAGTGTGAATTATGTACTAAGATAGAGGTGTTGTTTGCGTTAAGGCAAACGATTAAAGTTTGTTTGTTTTTAGAGAAAGCGTACTTAAAAAATAGGTGTTTTGTAGCGTAGCACCATTAGTTATAAGATGCGCTAATGGTGCTTTTAGGCTTGTAAGGAATGATGCAGGGTTGAGTTTTTAAAGTTGAATATGGTAAGTGGCATGAAAACCAAAAAAGAAATTACCATCCCTTGTATTAAAATTACGAACGGTTTGCGTAATGAAACCGTCTTCTGTAAAAATTTGATTATTTGTCATTTTAAATTGAAGTAATAAATTTTTGACTTGCCAATTGGTGCCTAGTGCAAATGCCCCAAAAGTTTGTACAGACTCTAAGGGGTTGGCTACGTAATAGTATTCTGAAACTATAGAAACATGAGGACTTACCTTATAGCGTCCTCCAAAGCCTATAGCAAAATGATTGTGGTCATCTAGAGGGGAGATAGATGAGCTACGATGTATAAATGTAGGGGAAATTTGAAGTGAAAAATTGCGTGAAAATTTTCGAGCAATTAAAAGCTGTGTTGTAGAAGCTAACTTGTCTCCAAAATTAGTTCTACGTTCTATCCCTATAATTGCTCTGGTTCTGTAAGTGCCAGCCTGTACTACTGTTACTCCTAAAGGAAAGCCAGCCTGATCTGTTTTTTGTTGCGCCAACCTGTACTTTACATAACCATCGAAAATCCCATTGGGAACGCCAGCACCAAAGCCAAGGGTTAGTTTGTCGGAAAGCCCATAATCTAAGCCAAAACGCGCACACATGCGGTCGGCAACAAAAGCATTGCTGGTTTCTTGTTCTACATTCCAATACCTACTCATAAAAGATAGTTCTAGTGTGTTTTTTTTGCGAGTTTCTACCGAATGTCCTATAGAAATACGAGTGCCTTTAAAGGTGCCCAATACATAGGCAACACTATCTATAGGCTCCTTTTTTAGTTTATCTAAAAGGCTTTGTCCAGAGGTATAAAATGGTAAACCACATAAAACCAATAAACCTAGTGTTTTAATTGTCATAAGGCGCATATTTAAAATTAAAGGTGACTTCTATTTTTTTTGAAATATTTGGAGATAGGAGTGCAGGAACATTGATGCTGTAGTCGTCTATAAAAACATCTAAAGCACCTTCGATAGCAAAATTGTCATCAATTTTAGAGATTTTTGCTTTTAACGCTACGGGTTTAGAGATGTTTCTTAAGGTAAATATGCCTTTTATAAGTTTGGTTTGCGATAGTTCATTGGCATTGAAGTTCTCAATTTTACCCTCAAAAGTAGCCTTAGGATAAAGGTCCGATTCAATATAACTTTCATTAAAATGTTCGTGCATTAAAGATTTTTGAAACACAAAAGCACGCATTAATATTTGCACCGCTATTTCCTGCGTTTTGGTGTTAAAGAGGCTTAGAGTTTGTGTGTTTTTAGCTTGAATGTTTTCTACAGAAGTGTATGAAAAAAATGTAACTTCTCCTTGCCGTTCAATGTATTCGGCGTTTTGAGAAACCCCCTTCATACAAATCAATAGAAATAGAAACAGTGTTTTATTCATGAAAAGTGATTTAAATAATGATGCAATTTAATAATATAATGTCCAATAAATGACCTTTAAGAATGCCTTTAATTACAATGTTGTCACCAACCTTAAGCTGTTTTATTTTATGATTTTGGTTGTTTTGTAATTCGCATAATACATAGGTTTTACTGCCAAGATGGCTTAGATACAAGGTGTAGGTGTTATTTTTGGAATGCACAGCTTTTAAAGTGCCGTTAATTTCGATAACTTTTTCAATTAAATGGTCTAGGGATGCATTGTCGTATTTATGAATGAGTTTTTTTGTGGACATATGCTTAAATGTAGGAGCTTCACGCATATCGTGTAGACAAAATGTTGCTGTAGCGAGGTAAAAGCCAAAGCATAGTAAGCCCCCCAGAATAATGTAAATAATATGTTTGTGTTTAGTAGGTCTCATTACATTTTAAATATTAAAATGTCGTTTATAGGTTAGGCGTTTTGTCGTTTGTTATAAGTTTAATGTTGCGTTTTAAATTATGAGGCATTGGGATATTTAAGAGGTGTAATTGTTTTGCTTTTTTTGAAGTATAAAAATATGTAATTAAAGCGAATACTAGTATTTAAAAGAGGTGCAAACTTGATGAAGCGGAAAAAGAATACTTAAAACGGAAAAAAAAGCATTTGAAAATTTAACAAAATAAGGAGGTATCATTTAATTTAGTGTCTCCAAATAAAAGTACTTTTGAATCAATGAGAAACTATAAAACCTACGCCTTTACTACCGTAATATTTACAGCAGTTTATGTATTCATAGCCTATTGGGCGATACATTTTATAGCTAAGAAAAGTACGATCTTACTTTTAGAAAACGAAATACAATCTGGGAAGCAACGCGCCAAACAAATTTCTTCTATTAGTGAAGCGGCATTGCAGGCTAATGTAGATAAAAATGTTGTCGTAAAGGGAATTCAAAAAAGTATAGAAGATGTTAATGAGTCTAACTTGTTTTTATCTGTCATAGACTGGTCGGGTAAAATTGTAAGCTATCCAGATATAACCAAGGTAGGCACTCTAGATGCCGAAACTAATGCAGTAGTATCTAATGTGAAAAAAGATATTTCTGCAGAAGATTTGTATGTTTATATTTCCAGCTATAATATGAATGAAGATGCTTTGGAAGCTTCCGAAGTAGTGCGTTTGGATGCTATTCCAAATTCAGATTTAATTGTAGTGACACACATTAATTTAAGAAATGTAATTGCTAAACTAGAGCGTTTCAAGAATGCTTATAGCTTTATATTTATAATATTAGGGTTGTTCATTTTAGTGTTTGTTTTTGGAATTATCAGGTATATTTCAAATTATTATTACGAGATGCTTGAGCAAAAGTCAACCCGACTAGAAGACAGTATGTTAAATTTATCCAAGCTTAATGCGTCTTTAGAAAATTACCAAAAAAATATAGCTATTGAAAAAGAAAAACAAGCCAAAGCAGAAGCGCAGGCTATAGAGAAAGCAGTTGAGGAAGGAGAAGATGCAGAAATTAAAGAGCTGCCTAAAAAACGCTTACTTACTTACATAAGAAATGAGTTGATGCCCGTTGCTATAGAAGATATCTCATATATCTATTTAGAAAATACGATTACTTATATTGTTCGTAAAGATGGAAAACGTTTTACGGCAAACGATAGTTTAGATCAAATCTATTCGTCTTTAGACGAGAAGTTGTTTTTTAGAGCAAACCGCCAAATTATAGTGTCTATCTATGCCATAGACAAGATTATAAAGTTTGGAAACAATTCTTTAAAAATAGAAACCAAACCCTCTTCAGAAATCGATATTGTTATTGGTAAAAATAAGGCTGCTGCATTTAAGCAGTGGTTGGATATGTAATGTGCTAATACGTAGTTAGCTGTTTTTTGTGAGTTATCTTTGTTGTGTGTAGAGAAAAGACATGCTTTTGCGCCTTCAAATCTTAAAAATATATTAAAATGCCTCAAAACATTAAAATGACATTAGTATTCGCTATGGTGTTTTCTTCTATAGTAGTAGCACAGAACAAATTAAAATTCGGATTAAAAACAGGGTTCAATATTTCAAGTATTGCAAGAGATGCAGCAGGAGATGCAGAAATTGATTTGGATACGAGATCTAAGTTTCTTTACTTTATAGGCGGTGTGGTAGAAGTTCCTATTACCGAAAGATTGTCTTTTCAGCCAGAGTTTATATATTCTAAGCAAGGTACCACTATAGAAGTCCCTTCTGAAAATACTTTTAGACGCATAGAATCGGTGATTAGTCAAAAATTAGATTATTTAAACATACCGTTATTGGCTAAATTTAATTTAGCAGATGTGTTGTACTTAGAAGCTGGGCCTCAGGTGGGGGTTTTGTTAAAAGCAGAACAAGATGATCTAGATAATAAGGATGCTTTCAAGTCTGTAGATTTTGGGGCAAATCTAGGGGTCTCCATTAAATTTCAAAGCGGAATAAATTTTGGATTTAGGTATAATTTTGGTCTTTCTAATATTAACGAAGACGAAACTGAAGGAACGAATCGCAATAGAGTGTTTCAAGGACATTTTGGATACTTTTTTTAGGAGTTAGCCTATCTCTACAGTAAAAATTTAAAGCCTACACCTTTAATAAGATAGAATATACAAATTCTAATTCGTGAAGGTGTGGGCTTTTTTTTGGACTATTTTTATTTATCTATCTTAGCGGCATGCTATCTAAAAAAACGAAATACGGACTCAAAGCACTTACCTTCATAGCGCGTAGTGGCGATGATGTGCCCGTGCAAGTTAGTGCTATTGCTAAAAACGAACAGATTCCGCAAAAGTTTTTAGAGAGTATTTTACTCACACTTAGAAAATCAGGAATCCTGGGTTCTAAAAAAGGCAAGCATGGTGGTTACTATTTGAGGCATGAGCCTTCTGAGATTAAAATGACCGATGTGATGCGTGTCTTAGAGGGGCCTATAGCCATGGTGCCCTGTGTTAGTTTGAATTACTACGAAAAGTGCGACGATTGTCCAGATGAACATGCCTGTAGTGTTCATAAATTAATGATTGAAGTGCGAGATAGTACCCTTAAAGTGTTTAGGAATAAGACCTTGGGCGACTTGTCTCAGGTTTAATTTGACTTTAAAATTCTCAAAATTAAGGCCGATATAGTTTGATTTTCTTCATTTTATCGTCGAAATACACCAATATTCTAAAAAATAAGACCGATCGTTTGTAGTACGGAAAAAAGTATTACTTTTGTAATCCCTACTAAATTGATAGGATTAATATAAAAT
>CAZLTR010000251.1:0-4857 GCA_964562415.1 uncultured Hyunsoonleella sp.
TATAACAAACATAACATTAGACCAGATGCTGCTTTAGAGTTGGATAAAATAGTAAATTTAATGACTAACGACTATCCAGATATGGTTATTAGAATAGAGTCGCATACCGATTCTAGAGGAACCCTTTCCTATAATGATAAACTATCTATAGATAGAGCTAATGCTACATACGAGTATATCATCTCTAAGGGTATAGCGCCAAGCCGTATTACAGAACATAAGGGTTATGGTGAACGTCGCTTAACTAATGGCTGTGAAGATGGTGCCAATTGTGAGGATGAAGTGCATCAATTAAACCGTAGAACAGAATTTATAATTGTTCAAATTGAGTAACATTTAAGCAATACCAGTTCTATTTTGAGACCTTCATTATAGTGTTGTATTGTGGCTACGTTACCACCTTATTATATAAAATAAACGCTAGAGTAAGTTCTAGCACATATAAAACTGATTCAAATTATTAAAGTAGGCGCTTTTTTTAAATAAAAGCGCTTGCTTGCAGTAAACACTGTCTTTAGAGGCGTATATCATAAACCTCTACAAATTTGGGTCTTACCAATACCCTAGCCTAATGAGACTTAAAACCATTTTACTATTTAGCCTGATACTAACGGTTGTACCAAACCTATTTGCACAGCTTAAATTACAACAAAAAGCAGATAAGCTATTCAATAATTTTGCTTTCGAATCTGCAGCAGAACATTATAAAATTCTATTAGACAAAGGTTACAATTCCAGTTATATAAACCGTCAATTAGGAGATTGTTATGCCTATATGCGAGATCCAGAAACTGCGGTTACCTATTACCAAACCGCTGTACAAAATAGCGCTGTACCTGTAATCTATTATTACAAGTATGCCCAAGCCTTAAGAGGTAATAAAAACTATGAAGCCTCTAGAACTTGGTTACAAAATTTCAAAGACAAAGGAGGCGTTAGTAATGACAGTCATTTTCGTAATGATGTCGATTTTGTGACAGCACTATTTAATGCCAAACCCTCCTATATTTTAAATACAGTTAACTTTAATTCTGAAGTTAGTGATTTTGGAGCTTTTGAACGTAACGATACGGTTTATTTCACATCTACGGCCAACAAAGGTGTTTTAAAAAAGCATAGACACGCTTGGGACAAGCAGCCCTTCCTAGACCTTTACGCCACACCAAAGGCTGCCGATACTATTATTCATCATAAAGCGAAATTAAAAGGCAAGGTTAACTCTACCTATCATGATGGTCCTGCTGTAATAACCAAAGATGGCAAAACACTTTATTTCTCAAGGAATAATTTTATAAATGATAAACTAGGTGAAGGTGCCAACGGTATTAACAACCTTAAAATCTACAAAGCCTCTCTAATTAATGGAAAATGGTCTCGTATTGTAGAACTTCCTTTTAACAATAACAACTATTCTACAGGACATCCTGCACTTAATGCAGATGAAACAAAATTATACTTTACATCAGACATGCCTGGAGGCATTGGTGGATCGGACCTTTATTATGTAACCATTTCTAAAGCGGGAACTTATAGTACTCCAGTAAACCTTGGTGCTACTGTGAATACAGAAAAAAACGAAGTGTTTCCTTTTGTTAATTCTGAAAACACCTTGTTCTTTTCTTCTGATGGACACCAAGGCATAGGGCTTTTAGATATATTCGCCACGACGCATGATAAACAAAATACAATAACCAATGTTATAAATTTAGGGACTCCTATAAATTCTAGTAAAGATGATTTTTCATTCTTTATGAATCCAGAGGGCACTACAGGCTATATCGCTTCTAACAGAGCTGGTGGACTTGGTAAAGACGATATATATGCTTTTAATAGAATTCCTCCATTAAAACTAACAGGAACAGTTACAGCTGCCTTAAACAATACACCGCTTGCAAATACAGTTGTTACACTAAATAACAAAGAAGGTAAGGCAATGGCTTATGTTGCTACAGATGCCAATGGAAATTACAGCATAGATATAGATAGACATTCCAGTTATACCGTTACAGCCGCTAAACCTGGTTACACTAATGCCTCTACTAAAATTACAACAGAAACTATAGATGTGTTTGAAAAACAAATTAATACCAACTTCAGCCTAACAAAAACTCAAATTAAAGACATACCTGTTCCTGAAGTAGCTATTGAAGATTTAGGCTCTATATTTTTTAATTTTGATAACGCCGAAATTAAAGAAAATAACTCTAGTGCTTTAACGCAAATTATTACTACAATGTTAGAGACCTATCCAGAAATGACTATTAAGATAGAAGCATTTAGTGATGCTAGAGGACCAGAATCGTATAATACGACCCTATCTCAAAAACGCGCAAATGCAACTTACCAATATTTAATTTCAAAAGGTATAGCGCCCTCTCGAATTGTAGAATATCGCGGTTACGGCGAACATGAATCTACTCGTAATTGCGACACGGCAAACCCATGTACTAAAGAAGCTTACCGCTTAAGTAGGCGTACCAACATTATAGTAATTAAAGTTAAATAAAAAGTAATAGTTCTATAACATACGAAACCCTTCCAGGTCTTGGAAGGGTCTCTACCTAAGCTAAATTCAATAACAATTAAGTTATCAATGTATAACCTTTTTGACTAACGAACATATAATCCCTGATTAAAAATCAATGAATTGAAAAAAGGCTATGCTTTGGCGGCACATTACACTAAAATTATTTTTTAATAAACATGTTAGTGTAATACCATTTGCCATCAATATCTTGTTCTGCAGAGATTTCAAAATTTGTATAATCTCCTATCATATTTTTTCTATGTGATTCACTTTTTATCCAAGCCTTTACAACAGATGCAGCCGATGTAAAACCAAATGCCACATTTTCTGAGACGCTTTTAGCACCCGCATTTTCTTTCAAAAAATTACTTCTAACAAAAAAATTAGCATGAGACACGGCTTTGTTGTCTACCATGTAATCGGTATGCGTATGAGCTGCTGATTTTACGATGGTTAAACGCTCTAAACGGTTTAAACCCTCCTCGGTTCTGTAGTCATTTATTAAAGCTAAAATTTCGGCTTCAATAGTTTTAGTTTCTGGTATTACTAATGCGGTTTCATCTAAAGTTTCAACATCAGAGTTGAGGGATTCTGGGGAACATGAATACGTCAATATAGCGCATAAAGCGAACATTAACCATGTGAAAATGGATTTCATAATATAAGTAGATTAGGTTTGGGATTATAAATCTACTTACTAGTTGCTAAAGGGATTGTTAAAGAAATGTTAAAATAGATTAAAAGCATGTATTTCAGCGAAAATATATGTTTTTAATCGATTAAGTGTAAGGTAAAAGATAAATTAAATGTATTTCAACCTGTTTTTAAGGAGATAATCGATGAATTGTCCAAGAATAGTCTTCTTGTAATTGGTAACGTATCCTATCATGAAGTCTATTAGGACGTCCTTGCCAAAATTCAATTTCAGTAGGTTTTACTATATACCCTCCCCAATGCTCTGGTCTTGAAACTGTTTTACCTTTATACTCATCTTCTAATACTGTTAGTTTGTCCTCTAAAAAGGCTCTATTTGGTATCACTTCGCTTTGTTGAGACACTAAGGCGCCTAGTTGACTGCCCTTTGGACGAGATTCAAAATAACCATCGCTCATATTAGGAACTATTTTTTCTGCAACACCTTTAATGATGATTTGACGCTCTGCAGTATGCCAAAAAAAAGATAAACATACATTAGGGTTTTTGCTTATAGCACGCCCCTTTTCACTAGTGTAATTGGTGTAAAATATAAAACCTTCGTAAGTGAACTTTTTTAATAAGACAATTCTACTTTTGGGAAATCCATCCAAACCTATTGTAGATACTGTCATAGCATTGTTTTCCAATTCAGAAAAGTGTTTATCTACCTCAAAAAACCATTTTTGAAACAATTCCAAGGGATTTTCTGGTACTTGCTCTAATAATAGTTCTCCTTTATCGTAAGATTTTCTATATTCGCTTAAATCGTTTTCCATATTGCAAAATTAACCAAATTTTAAATTCTATTTTGTAGGAAAATAATTATAAATTAATTAAATTTGAGAGTCTCTCGAGATCTATTAACCTTAAATTCATTATAAGAATGAAGTTTGAAAAGAGTTTATATTTTGAGAAGCTTAGCCCCACTAGATTAGAACTTGATTTTGGAACCTACTACCTTTGCCGCAACTTTTTTGTAGGTGAATTAAATGAGAGTGTACATTTTGACTGGGATAAAGCTGAACAAGTAATCTATGAATTATACAAGTTTTATGGTGAAGATGCCAAGCTTGCTTATATCGCTAACAGAATAAATGATTATTCAGTAGATCCACAAAACTGGATAAAAGTCGAGACACAGCATGAGTTTTTAATTGCAAGTGCCATTGTAGCCTACAACAATTCCACTTACATTAATGCATCTATTGAAAAGAATTTTACCAAAAGTAGTATTAAACGATGCTTGTCTTTAACTGAAGCTATCGAATGGGTTGAAGGCCTTAAAGAATTTAATAAAATGCAAAAGGTTATGTAGTACTTTGTTTTAAAATTATATGTGCACTTTATATTCTTTAACTAAGCTTTTTAAAAATTATTAGGATAGCTATTATAGAACTTATCTTGACGTTTTGTTTTTAACCGAAAATGAGTTAAAATTTAACTAGATGAGGCACTTTTTGAAGCTCATAGCAGCGCTACGGACAAAAAAAGTAACGAAATATGGGTGAATTTCAGCCATGTTTTAGGAAATAGAAAACCTCAAGATGAGTTCATATAGTAAAGACAAATGCTGTGTATTTATCAATTAAAATTAAAAGTCTTACCGTCTTCGGCCAATTCTACATTTTTAAAAA
>CAZLTR010000252.1:0-4852 GCA_964562415.1 uncultured Hyunsoonleella sp.
CTGGCGTGTTGATCGCTTGATTGGCAATCGTCTCATCGTCGGCTACTGGTGGTAATGCAGGTACTGTTCCTATATTATCTGGTTCTGTATCGGCATCTTCATTATTTGTCGTATCTGGATCAGGCTGATCAGCACTCACGGTTACACCGTTAGTGAATTGCCCTGAGTCGTCTACTGTTGCTGTTACTGTAATCACAACATCATTGGCTGGCGAGCCTGAGGTGATACTTGGTATAACACATGGGAAACTTGTACACCCTCCTCCTGATACATTGGTTATCGTTAGGTTTGTTGGGGTATCTTCAACAACTACATTTGTGGCTTCACTTGGTCCTGTGTTACTTACGGTGATTTCGTAAGTTACTGTACTTCCTATTAAGAATGGTCCTGCTGTAGTTAACACTTTATCTACTGCTACATCGGATGATGCTTCAACAGTTAATGTCCCACAATGTGTCTCTGTGAAACATACATTGTCTGGATGTGTAATAACTACACAATATTGATTGCCATTATCGGTTAAAGCTGCATTAAATGTTAATGTACTGTTAGTTTCTCCTCCTAATAATGTTCCGCCTGCAGCTGGATCGCCTTGGAACCATTGGTAGGTTGTTAAACCTGAAACGTTTGCTGCCGATCCTCCTCCGTAATTTGGAGTTGTACTTGGTGCAAACCCTGAAAAATCAGTTGTACTTGTTGCTGTAACAACAGCTTCAAACGTTACCGAATCGCCTTCTGTTACGGTTTGATCGGCTGGTGGCGTGTCTACAACCACTTGTGTTGCTACAATTTCATCACCATCTAAACCATTATAGCCTCCTGTAATATTGCCACTGCCTGATATAACAAGTCCATTTGCATCTACTGTTGTTGCTGTATCTCCTAGTATACCATCGCCATCATTGTCTGTTCCTCCTGATTCTACGACATCAAAACAACCATCATTATCACTATCTAAGTCTAAAGCATCTTCGATACCATCGTTATCGGCATCACACACTTCGAAACCTACTAAAAAGCTAATTCCTAAACCACATGCTGGTCTAGACGTTCTAAATGTAAAACTGCTTAATGCTGTTGGAAATTCCCAAACTATTTCTATATCTTGATTTGCACTGTTCGATGTTAATACGCCACTTGGTGATAGTGTTGCATTTGGGCTAATTTGTGTTGGTAATATAGAAAAATTAGACATGCTTTCTTGGGTAGGCCCATCAAAATCTATCGCAGTCATCCTAAGTGTACGCTGTGGTGATGGAAATGTGATTTCCACATTAAACTCTAAACCACTAAGTGCTGGTATCATTGCTGCCGTACACGATCTAAAGGATACTGTTTTAAATTGTGTTCCTCCTACATTTCGTGTCCCTACCGTATAAATATCATCTGCATCCCAGACAAATGTTTGTCCTTTTTCTGTAGTAAATGTGGTTGGTCCTGATACATCTGTCGCATTAGGATTCACTGTATTATCATTTAATATAGGATCGAATGGGTCTGGACAACTTCTTTCGTTTGCATCGGTTATTCCATCGTTATCATCGTCATCATCACAGCCATCTGGCACACCATCATTATCGGTATCATCGGCATCATTAAAGCCTGGACAGATATCTGAACTGTCTGGAACACCATCGTTATCTGCATCTGGAATCACTGTAAGTACCGCGGTATTAGACGTAAAATCAGAATCACATATATAAGAAGGTGTTGTTAGTATGGCCTGGTATTGGTTGCCACTTTGCGCACTACTTACCCCTGTTAGAGTTAAAGTTCCTGTTGTTACGCCACTATAAATGCCTCCATTTACCAAATCTACAAAACCAGAGCCTGAATTTTCCTGCCACTGTACTTCGACTGGTGTTCCCGAGCCCGAAGTACTTGGTATTACTGAAAATACCTGTGAAGAACCACTGGGCACATCTAAATTATTAGAAGGTTGCAAAGCAATACCTATTAAAGCGAAACTGTTCTGCAAATAGTCGTCTGTACCATCACCATCTTGATCGCTTGGCAATGTATTGTAAGTCGTTAGTGTACCGCCTGCTGCCGATACTAAACCATTTCCGTTTGTTGCTGCTATTCCAGAACCAAATTGTCCATTCCCATCTACATCTGTACCAGGGCCGTAGACTTCGTCTGCATCTGGGCAACCATCGTTATCTGAATCGGGATCTAAGTGATTGGGTATACTATCATCATCAGAACTTGCTTCGTACACGTCTGGCACGCCATCACCATCTGCATCGGTATAATCTGTAGTAGAGCCATCTGCATTTGCTGTATAGGTTGGATTTTGTCCTGTATTATCTTCTGTATCTAAAAAGTTTGGCAACCCATCACCATCGTTATCACCGTTAGGATCGTTACCTCCTGCTTCTACAGAATCTAGTATCCCATCATTATCATCGTCTAAATCTAAATCGTCTGTTATAGTATCCCCATCTGAATCGTCTAAACATACAGCAAAAAGTGGCTGTGTTATAGGGAAATCATTATCATTTAAATCGAAATTTTTTAAAAATCCACTATTGGCAAAATTGTCAAATTCAACACTTGACACATCATTAAACTCATACATTACCCTACTTGAAGGCCCATCACTTTCATCTTCAGTACCTATAGCTGACAGATCTGGAGGTGTATCATCTATAGTTAAATTTGTTGGTATGGCTGTTCCTGTAAATCTCACATTAGAGCTACAGTCTGTGGCCAAGCCCTCGTTAGTTGCTGTAGATCCTGATATCCCATCAATATCGTTAATCACAAATCTTAAATCGCTTGGCGGTATGGGCGTTACGCCATCTGATTGTAAAAACAAAAAACGAATGCGGCTCAGGTTTCCAGGAATACCATTTACCGTGGAAGCACTAGTAAACCTAATATTATCGCCACTAAGTTGGAAGCGCCCTGTTTGTGGTCCTCCAATAACCTCAGTTCGTATAAATGCTAGAGATGGTATCGTAGGTGAAGTCGCATTAAATAACGTATTTGCTGTGTTATCTCCTGTACTTATAGAATTCACCGTAATTAACTCAAAATTTTGAGCCACTAACATTTGAGTCACAAAAATAAAAAATACCATAGAAAGGTATTTTAAGTTTTTGCCAATAAATCGTTGCGTAAAATTTCTCATTTTCAGTTGTTGTTATTTATCTGGTTAACGATAAGCGGAAAGGATTAGATGAATTTAAAAGTAAAAACTGGTTAACTCTACTCTTTTAAATATCATTTCATCACATCTTTTCCATTACTTTAAGCTATTGCTTGTGTTTTTATAGGTCTACCTAACTTTACAGGTTACCATTTTTTTCAAAATTAATCACATGGAATTGTATGTACTAAAAACTAAATACAATTTAATTATAATCGACAACATCCTTTTATTGCCGACAAACAACCAAATCTACATATAAAATACTACACTTTAAAACTGATTTTACATTTTTTTAAAAATTTAACCGTATTTATCTTACAGTTAAATAGTTAAACAATTTTATTTCTAGATCTATACTTTAATAGAGTATAAAATGTGTGACTAATTAATGTTTCTATGAAATTTTAAAATTTATCCACTGGCAGTGCGTTAAAAACGACTATCAGTTTTAAGCTTTTGATTATTTGACACCGCACTGTGTATTGGTCACTAAAATTTTTAATAGAATTTTTAAATTGCGGATGAAATTGAGGTAATACATGGTGTTTTTTTGTGTTTATATGAGGGCCGAAGGGTGGATTTCGGGCATTTTCCTTCATATTATTGCTATTAATTCGTCCAATTTAACACTAAATTAACAAAAACTCAAATTTTTTTAAGGGATGTTTGTTTTTGTTTCTTCTCATTCCTGTGACTTATCTATCGAAATAGATTTATATTTGCGGCACAAAAATGTATCATGAGCTTTATTAAGGAAATAGAAAGACGCCGCACATTTGGCATTATATCTCACCCCGATGCTGGTAAGACAACATTAACCGAAAAACTATTATTATTTGGAGGTGCTATACAAGAAGCGGGAGCAGTAAAAAGTAATAAAATAAAAAAAGGTGCCACTAGTGATTTTATGGAAATAGAGCGCCAACGTGGTATTTCTGTGGCAACTTCTGTATTAGCTTTCGAATACAATAATATAAAAATTAACATTCTAGATACGCCTGGGCACAAAGATTTTGCCGAGGACACCTTTAGAACACTTACTGCTGTAGATAGTGTGATTGTTGTTATTGATGTGGCAAAAGGTGTCGAGGAACAAACCGAAAAGTTAGTAGAAGTTTGTCGCATGCGCAACATTCCTATGATTGTGTTTATTAATAAATTAGATAGAGAGGGTAAAGATGCCTTTGATTTATTGGATGAAGTCGAACAAAAATTAGGTCTTAAAAGTAACGCCTTTAAGTTTCCCTATAGGTATGGGCTACGACTTCAAGGGGATTTATAATATTTGGGAAAAGAATGTCAATTTATTTAGTGGTGACAGTCGAAAAGATATTGAGGAGACTGTAGAAATTTCGGATTTAGCGTCGGATACATTAGATAGATTAGTTGGTGAAGACGCTGCAGATACACTGCGAGAAGAAATTGAATTGGTTGAAGGCATTTATCCAAAATTTGATAAAACGGCTTACTTAGAAGGTAACTTACAACCTGTATTTTTTGGTTCTGCTTTAAATAATTTTGGAGTACGTGAATTATTAGATTGTTTTGTAGACATTGCGCCAAGACCTAGAGCAAAACACAGTGAAGAGCGTTTGGTACGTCCTGACGAGGAGAAATTTAGTGGATTTGTATTTAAAATTCATGCCAATATGGACCCTAACCACAGAAATAGGTTGGCCTTTATAAAAATTGTTT
>CAZLTR010000253.1:0-4828 GCA_964562415.1 uncultured Hyunsoonleella sp.
TAGTGGGCGGCAGAATTTGCGTAGCACGTGCGGGGCTTGGTGGCGCTAAAAAAGCGTTGGCTATTGCTGTAAAACATGCTTTAAAACGAAGACAGTTTAATGATAGTATAAAGGTACAGGAAGATTTATTAATGGATTACCCAAGCCATCAATTGCGTTTAACACCAGCTATTGCAAGTTGTTATGTGTATGATGTTACTTTAACACATCTCATGAAAGCCTATAGCGATACTGCTGTCGTAGACAAACGGAAAATTGAAACACAGGTAGCGGGTCTTAAATCGATCGTAACTTGGTTTGCCAATAGTACCATACAAGAATGTCGTGAAGCTTGCGGCGGAAAGGGCTACTTGCTAGAAAATCAAATCGCAGACCTTAAAGGTGATGTAGATATATTTACAACTTTTGAAGGTGATAACCATGTGTTACTTCAATTGGCCGCCAAGGGCGTTTTATCTGATTTTAAATCGGAATTTAATAGCGCGGGGTTTACGGCCGTTCTTAAACTATTAGGCGCACGAATTGGAGATAAATGGAACACCATTAACCCTACCTACACTTCTAATGTAGACAAAGCGCATTTATACAACCCTAAATTTCACCACCACGCTTTCGATTACCGTACACGACGGCTTACCTATACCATTGCCATGCGCATTCGAAACTATGTGAAAAATGGGATGCCTTCTTATCAAGCTTTTCTAAAAGTACAAACGCATTTATTGGCCTTAGGGAAAGCGTACAGTATCGCATTGGCCTATACCACATTTACAGATTTCACAGCAACGCTTAAAGATGAAACGCACAAGGCCTTATTTGAAAAATTAGGCACATTATATGCTTTGCATGAACTGCATAACGACGCAGCGTGGTACTTAGAGCAAGGGTATATTAACGGTACAAAATCTAAGGCCATACGGCAGCGTGTAGAGCGCCTCTCTACAGAATTACGACCGCATATAGGTAGCTTGGTGGATGGTTTTGGTATACCCGAACATTGCTTAGAAGCGCCTATTGTAAAGTAGTAGATTTTAGATTTACTAGAGAAAAACTCTAAGAACAGGTATCTCAATGCTATTTACGGGATATCTAATAGCTTTACGTGTTTTGAAATAGACACCCTACACTTAAAGTTTTAAAAATAACACGAAAACACATTTAAACATATCGTTATAAACAACTCTTCTTAAACTAATCGTTCACTGGGTATTATATGCGTTGTGCTACTTATAATTTTGTCATAATTTTGGTTTATTTGTCTTTTAATTCGCCTATATGTCTTTAAAAACTTATAATCACTGTTTTTTTACGTTCATTTTTATTTTATGTAGTGCCAGTTGCTTTGCGCAACTTAAGATAAAGCGCACGCCACAATGGGTTGTACCCCAAACGTATGAACACAATCCAGAAATTAATATAAACGAAATTTCGTATGGATTACTCACCTTACTTAGTGATGAACAAATTCATATTCCTAAAAAAGAACGTTACATCCGTTTGGTTCGAAAAATTACAGATAATGTTGGTGTACAAGAAGGGTCTTCTATATCTATCAATTATGATCCTACTTACCAAGGATTGATATTACATAAAATTGAAGTGCTTAGAGAGGGTGAAATTATTAATAAACTTAATTTAAATGACTTTCAAAACATTCGGCAGGAATCTAACTCCGAAAGTTATATTTATGACGGTAGTCTTAATGCCATTGCCAATTTAGCAGACATTCGCAATGGTGATATTTTAGATATTAGCTATACCATTAAAGGTTTTAATCCTATACATGGCCATCATTTTTCTGGAGGCACAACATTAAACAGTTTTCAACCTATAGGAAAAATTAACTACTATTTAATTTCAGATAGGCTTCTGCAGTATAAAGTCCTTAATACAGACCTTAAGCCCATAATAGGCGCATATAAAGGATTCACAACCTATAATTGGACGACGCTTTTAACAAAACCGGTAATTTATGAAGACAATACACCTAGCTGGTATTTCTCAAATCAAAATGTATATCTCAGCGATTTTAAAACGTGGGGTGCTGTTGTGGATTGGGCTTTAAATATATATGAAGATACTACACCTTCGAAAGCGCTTCAAACCAAAATTGAAGCGATTAAAAACACGGCGGCATCTGAAGGTGAACGTATTTCTGAAACGCTAAAATTTGTGCAAAACGAGATTAGATACCTAGGTTTAGAGTCTGGTATTGGTGCATACAAACCTTTCTCTCCAAATAAAGTCCTCCAACACCGTTTTGGTGATTGTAAAGATAAAAGTTGGCTTATGGTTACCATGCTTCGTCATATGAATATTGAGGCGTATCCTGTATTTGTCAATACAACTTATGGCGAATCATTACACCAATTTTTACCAACACCTAAGATATTTAATCATGCCGTTGTTAAAGTTGTAGATAGCACGCATACAAATTTGTTTTACGACCCTACAATTAGCAATCAACGGGGAAATTATAAATCGGTTTCATTTCCTAATTACGGCAAAGCTTTAGTCGTAAAACAAGGGGTTACCGCTTTAGAACAGATTGCCTCTAAAAATGAAGATTTAATAGAGGTGTTTGATACCTACGATTTGCCTGATGTTGGTGGCGTTGCAACTTTAAATGTTATGACTGTTTATCGAGAAGGAGAGGCGGATTTAATGAGAGCGCGTTACAAATCGACTAGCTTAACGACATTGCGTAAGAACTTTAAAAATTATTACGATAACCTTTATGAAGGTGTTGAAGTCCTTAAAGACCCTAGTTTTGACGATGATACTTTAGCGAATAAAATTCTTGTTGAAGAATCCTATAAGATTAATAAAATATGGCAGCCCATGGTTGGAAATGCTAAAAATATTATGGCAGAATTTATACCTTACAGTTTAAAAGATGTGATTATTTTTCCTAATGAAGCCTCCCGAAAAGCACCATTTGGTTTATACTATCCGACACATAAAAAACATCAGATTACGGTTAAACTACCCAGACGATGGTCACTAGCAAAAGAGCATATAAATGTGAACTCTAAAAATTTCAAGTTTTCTCTAAAAGGTAAAATGAACTCTGCACAAAACATTCTCTATTTAAATTACGAATATCAAAATAAAAATAGTTACGTAAAACCGGAAGACTTTAACGAATACTATACTAAAATCAAGGAGGTAGAACAAATAATGGCCTATTTCATTTACATTCCAAAAGACGACGCTAAGGCTCTCAACATGGAAAAGTTTTTTAATAATGATACGATTTCAAGTCTAAAAGCAGTATTCTATTGGGGTGTTGGGATTGTATTAGCAGTAATTATTGGCTTAGTTATTTTTGTAAATCGCAGCCATAAAAACAAGGTTTAGCATTAATGTTCTAAAAGCTATTTGTTAAAATAATGCTATTTAAAATTTTGGAGACACGCGCCTATTTTTAAATTTAAAAATACATTGTACTATTTACTTGGCAGGAAACTCCTGAAGTGTATGCACATCAATCCAACCTTTTTTACCTTCTAAAGTCTCAAAGGCCATAAAATTATTATGAACATCTCCCAATGTTTTATATTTCAAGCCTTCCTTTGAGGGGTAAATACCATAGGCATTATCTCGTTTCACAACCAATAACGGATTACGAAACTCTATAGCATCGTATATAACAGGTAATAGTTCTTTTGCATTTGTACTGCCCTGTTTGGGAGTCTCTATAGGTATTATGCCAGTACCTGTGCTACTAATTTGAGATTTGAAATCCACATCATTTAGCTGATAGCTGTAAAGTCCAAATTTACCATTTTTATTTACGAGAAGCATACCTGTTACATCCTTATACCCTTGTACAAAACTACTATTACCATCGTAGCCCTCCTGTTTCGTTTTGTTTAAAAATGTAACGGTATAACTCAGGTCTAAATTATTAATTTTTATAAGACGTTCTGTAGTATAACCTCTCCCCAAACCGCCGTAACGGATTTTAATGGCATGTACTGGTTTTTTGCCTTTAGTTTCCTCCAAGGTGAAGTCTGTAGAACTTACTGTTCCACAAAAGGAATAGGAGATCGATTTCCTTTTTGTTTCATGTCCTAAAGCATTACTGTAGAAATGGCGATTGGTTGTAAGAACTTGTAAATTTCCATTATCGTAATATACTTGCTGTACGTTTTCTAAAGGTAATTTTTGAAGTTTGCTATTATAAATAGTAATCTCACTTTCATTTCTACCAATAATATAGTGATGCGCGAATTGCAGACTATCATATGCTTTTTCAATAACAACTTCATTGAAAGCATTAGCAGCATAGTATTTTTCATCTTTTTGAATTACATTATAAAATGCATTAGAATTACTATATAAAATAAGCGTCTCCAAAGTGCTATTACTAAACGTCTCATATGATTGTTGTTGTAATATATGATCTTCCCTATCTTGAAAGTTTACGATAAAACGATTATCTGTAGTAGGAATAATATAATATGCGATGTTAGCATCATCACTTAGTACGAGAATAGGCTTATTACCATTTAGCATAAAAACACGTATCATATATAGAGCGCTGTGTTGTATACGCCATTTTTCAACGGCATCATCATCTTCTACAATATAAGAACCAAAGCCACCATTGTCTTTAGTCGTAAATGCCTCTTCTACATACGAAAAAATATAGTTATTTAAGAGTTTAAAAGTGCTTCTGTGATCGATCTTAGTGTCGTTATATCTATTAGATATTTTATAAGCCCCACCCCATGCTACTAATTTTAAAGATTCGAATAGCTGAGCTACCGATTGTGTTTTTATTTGACTAATGGCAACGGTGTGTACGTCTTTATCAAAAAGG
>CAZLTR010000254.1:0-4824 GCA_964562415.1 uncultured Hyunsoonleella sp.
TTATGGTATCTCAAAGCTTCACGACAATGTTCTATCGCATAATTCGGGTTAAATTAACAGAATAGAACTTACTTTTTAACAATTAGACCCCCATTAAATTAAAAACGATATAACTATATTTGTATAAATCCTTTTTACTTATGAAGTGCTTATCAGTCCTAACTGTTTTCCTATTGATGCTATCATGCTCTTTAAACGATGTTGCCGATGTTACAGAACAACCTCCTGTAAACATTTTAACAGAAGAAGACGTTAGGATAAATAATGAAGAAGAAATTGCAGAATTTATCAATATTAATAATTTAGAAGCTCAAAAAACAGATACTGGACTTTATTACATTATAACGGAAGAAGGTACTGGCGATCAACCAACACCAACAGACGATGTTACTGTAGGCTATAGAGGATATTTTACTAACGGTGATGTATTTGATCAAGGTACGGAATCTGGACTTGAAATTAATTTACAAGATGTAATTGAAGGTTGGACTGAAGGGATTCCTCTTTTTAAGGAAGGCGGACGTGGCATGCTTTTAATCCCTTCTCACTTAGGCTACGGTCTTAATGGATTTAGTACAATTCCTGGAGGTGCTGTGCTTATTTTTGATATTCACTTAATTGCTGTTAATTAGACCTTAGCTTAATTTTTGTACTATAAATTACAGCTGTTTTAATCTTTAGCGCAAACACTTTTCTTAGTTCAAAAAAAGTTGCTAACAAATGCGTTACCTTTGCCTGTAAAATAAAATGCATGTCCTTTAAAGACTTAAAAATAAACAAACCCATCTTAAGAGCCATTGCCGAGGCGGGTTACGACAACCCCACACTCGTTCAAGAAAAAGCCATCCCCCTTATTTTAAACAGGAACGATGTTATTGTTTCTGCACAAACAGGAACTGGTAAGACAGCCGCATTTGCGCTGCCTATTTTACAATTATTGTTCGATAAACAAGACACACCAAAAAAAGGAAAAAAAATTAAGGCTTTAATTGTAAGTCCTACTCGAGAACTTGCTTTACAAATTGGCGAAAATTTTAAAACCTATAGCAGCTATACCAATTTAAGAGCTACTGTTATCTATGGAGGTACTTCTATAGAACCTCAAAAAGAGGTGCTTAAAAAAGGTGTAGACATATTAATAGCTACGCCTGGTCGTCTTTTAGATTTGCACAAACAAGATTGTATAAATTTAGATTATGTAGAAACTTTTGTCCTCGATGAAGCCGACTTAATGTTAGATATGGGCTTTGTGGATGATGTTAAAAAAGTGGAACGGTTATGCCCTACGAGCAAACAAACACTTTTATTTTCGGCAACCATACCTTATAAGGTAGAGCAACTTGCCAGTGCGCTATTAGAAGCGCCGCACCGTATAGATGTTACCCCTAACAAAGCAACATCAAAGAATATACATCAGTTAGTGTACTATGTTCCTAAACGCAATAAAATTGAATTGTGTTTACATTTATTGCGCAACACGATAAAGGGACGTATTATTATTTTTAGACGTACCAAATTTGGCGTCGACAAATTGGAAAAAACACTGTTAAAGAATGGCTATAACGTAGATAGTATACATGGTGACAAAAGTCAAACGGCCAGACAAGAGGCTCTAAAACGATTCAAAAGCAAAGATGTTACTATTTTAATTGCTACCGACGTTGCTGCTAGAGGTATAGATATCGATGCGCTTGATGCTGTTGTTAATTTTGACCTCCCTAGCGTTCCCGAAACTTACGTACATCGTATTGGTAGAACGGCTCGTGCTGGACATACTGGAGTTGCGCATACGCTTTGTTCTGCAGATGAGAAAAATTACATTAAAGCCATACAACAGCTTATACAGTTGCAATTAGATGTTATAGAGGAGCATCCTTATCCTTTAGACCCTAAAGCCAAACCGATTGTTCATACCTCTAAAAAAACTGGAAGTAAACACAAAAAAGGAAGAAAGAGTGCTGCTTCAAAAAAGAAAAAGAAACGCTGGTATTAATGGATACTGAAATTCAACAACTTATAGAAACTCTAGATCTCAAAGCGCATCCTGAAGGCGGCTATTATAAAGAGACTTACAGGAGTACAGGTTATATTGCTCAAGGCAATTTAGGGTCTCAGTTTTCGGGAGATAGGCATTATTGTACGGGCATCTATTTTTTATTAACCAGCCAAACATTCTCAGCATTTCACCGCATTAAACAAGATGAAATGTGGCATTTTTACAAGGGAGGCACTTTAAAACTACATATTATTTCTAAAACAGGGGTATACTCTTGCATTGATATAGGAAGCAACATCGCTAAAGGCGAGCAGCCGCAATACGTGGTGCCTGCAGCAGATTGGTTCGCAGCAGAAGTGGTACAGCCTAACACATATGTATTAGCAGGTTGTACAGTAGCTCCTGGTTTTGATTTTGATGATTTTGAAATGCCTAAAAGAGATGATTTGATAAAACGTTACCCAAATCATAAAGCTATTATTACAAGACTCACGAGGGCTTAAACCCCATTCACGTTTTCTTGTATCCGTATCATTCTGTAATTAACCAAAACCTCCTTATCAAGAACCACTTCATTTTTTTTAAGAACAGTAAACCCTTTACTCTTAAAAAAAGGCTTGGCTGTAATACTTGCGTCTACAACCAAGGCGCTATGCCCTAAGCGTCTAGACTTTTGTGCTAACTCAGCATACAAAATACTAGCAATACCCTTTCTTATATAAGACTTGTGCACATACATAAAACCTATAAAATTGCCATCTTTTAACGTGCTAAAACCTACAATCCTATCTTTATAAATCGCAACTATAAAAACATCTTTTAAAATAGAGGTATGCCAGCGTCCTACTTGTTCTGCATCAGACGCCCATCGCATTCTTGATTCTAAATTGTAATCTTTACGACACGTTTCCAGTATGGTTTGTTGAAATAGATTTAAAATTTCCTCTAAATCACTTAATTGGGCTGTTCTTGCTATCAATTCCCTTTTCACATCCATACAAAAACAAATATTAATAACACATTGCCGATAAAACGTGGGTACAATCTGAGAGAACACATCTCAAAACACTTAAACCACATCCATGCAGGTTGAATATAGACTTCACATTCGCAAAATAAGTCATGAGCGTTACATGCTCTTTTTGGAGTCAAACCTTATTCTATTGGAAAATCAAAATACGTTTTTGGAAACGGCTCCTGTCTTAATGTAAAATGCCACCATTCTTTAGCATAATTTCTAAAACCATGTGCTAACATTACCTGCTGCAATTTAGCTCTATTCTTTTGCTGGGCCTTTGTTATGCCTTTGTAAGCTACCCAAGACTGTTCTCCAAAAAAATCGAAAATACTTCCCATATCTAACTCCTCATTAGTCTCTAAATTTACCAACGTAAGATCTACAGTACTGCCTTTAGTATGTCCCGAATGGGAAGCAATATACCCTTCTTTAAATAAAGCGTTCTTCTTAACATCTGGATAAAAAGTTGATTTTTTAAGAGTATCATTTAGTACTCGTGCCCATCTTACAAAATGATTCACAGCTTGTTGCGGTCTATAACTATCGTATATTTTTAAACCTAAATTTTCTGTATTCAAAGCCGCTTCGATACGTTTTAGAGCCAAAGCCGTGGCTTGCGTTAAAATCACGCATTCATTGTGATACCCAGTAATAGGTTCTCCTACAAAATTATTAGCGGTATAATACCTTAAATCTACCCTTATGGAAGGCGCTACATCACTTAAATACACAAACCCTTTAGGCAACTGGCAATGCCCAATAGCCATTATACTCAAGAAAAAAAAGCAAACACTATATTTCATTAAAAAAATCATTTGTGCTAATTTAGAAAATAAAATCTATGCGTTTATCCGAGCCCCAAAATTTAAACTTAAAGGATGCTAATGTTAAGTATTACCCCTATTTTTTTAACAAAGAAGAAGCCAATTTGTATTTTGAACATTTACTAAAAACACTTCCTTGGCAGCAAGATATGATTACTGTATTTGGGAAACGCTACGAACAACCCAGACTCACTGCCTTTTTTGGGGATAATAATCTCCCATACACCTATAGTAACATTACAATGTACCCGCACCCTTTTAAAGACCAATTATTGAATATAAAAACAATAATAGAACAAGAATTAAAACATACATTCACCAGTTGTTTAGCTAATTTATATAGAGAAGGTAAAGACAGTAATGGCTGGCATGCTGATAACGAAAAAGCCTTAGGCAAGCACCCCATAATTGCATCGGTTACTTTTGGAGAGGAGCGTCCTTTCCATCTAAAGCACAAAAAAGACAAAACACTTAAAGAAAAATTGATACTCCAGCATGGTAGTTTACTGGTTATGCAAGGTGCAACTCAAGAGCATTGGCTACATCAAATTCCAAAAACTAAAAAAGATGTAGGCCCACGAATTAATCTTACATTTCGTATACTTCCAGGTACCTAACTAAAAGACACAAAAAAACCGAGTTCCCTCAAACTCGGTTCTTTTTTAATTTGCTTTTATATTATGTGCTAGATTTGGGGTCTCCACATCGTCAACATAATGCAAATATTAATTAATTAATCCATTGAACTAAAAAGTATATCATTTAGTACACTTCAAATATATAAAGCTATTTTTGTTTTAACGATAAAAAACATTAAAAATCGATGAAATACACTATTATTTTCTGATAATCGATAAAAAACACAATTTAACGACATAATACAGGTTTAAAGACATAAAAAAAGCACCCAAAATAGAGTGCTTTTTTTCTAACTAACCAACCAAAATATGAAATTACAATTCAAAAGTTTAAAGTAACCACTCAAT
>CAZLTR010000255.1:0-4822 GCA_964562415.1 uncultured Hyunsoonleella sp.
CGCTAGATTCCCGCTTTCGCGAGAATTTAGAGGAAAGTCCGAACACCATAGTGCAACATAGTGGTTAACAGCCACCAGCCGAAAGGTTAGGAAAAGTGCAACAGAAAGAATGTACAGGTTAAGCTGTAGTGAAATCAGGTAAACTCTATGTGGTGCAATGCCATGTATACCAACGTTTGAAGGCGGCACGTTTAATTGTTGGAGGGTAGGCAGCTAAAGTGTATTGGTAACAATACATTGAGATAAATGATAAGGGTTGTACCTTGGGTGCAATACAGAATTCGGCTTATAGATTTACGCGATACACATCCCCCTTTTTAATTTTTAAATAGGGGGATTTTATTTAAGGGTTTAAGCGCTCTTATTTTCGAAAAAACTAAACATGTTCCCACCATAGCTTTTAGAGTAACTGTAATGGGGGATTTTAGATAAATCGCTATGTTTAGAGTGTTCCACAATAAGAACACCATCTTCTAAAACCAACTCATTTTTAAATACAAGCTCTGGAATTTTAGAAAATTGCTCCAAACTAAAATCATAAGGAGGGTCGGCAAAAATAATATCTGCCTTAATGTGGGTTTGTTCTAAAAATTTATAAACATCACTTTTTATGGTGTCAATAGGCATTTCAAATTTGGCTGCTGTAGCCTCTATAAACTTAATACAGCCTAAATTTTGATCTACACAAGTAATGTGTTCTGTACCACGCGATGCAAATTCATAACTAATATTTCCTGTGCCAGCAAATAAATCTAGAACCGAAACAGCATCGAAATAATAGGTGTTATTTAAAATATTAAATAAAGATTCTTTAGCCATATCTGTGGTAGGGCGAACGGGTAACTTTTTTGGCGCTACTATTTTTCTACTTTTATATAAACCTGATATGATACGCATTAGAAACTATTTAAAATAATGAAATTTGAAAGTGACTCACTTGAATCGTTAGTAATTTGATATGGATTTTGACTAGAGGCTATCTTAACATGCCTTATGTATTGGTATAATATATCGTAAAAACTACTGTCTTTAGACACTTGCCCTACAAGGGTTACAGGTATTTCTTCTGGGTCTAATTGTAGTTGTTCTATCGTAAACAGCACATAATAAATAAAATCTTGAATATCCTTGTAAGCAAATGTATTGTAAAATTGTAATGTTTTGGACTTTACAGCTATAATTTCGAAGTGTTTGTCATTAACGTGTATGTAAAGCGCATTAGCGTCTGTATGCGCTTTTTGTAAAACAGTATCTACCAAAACTGTAGAATAATGTTTAAACGTAAAGGTTCCAAAAACTTCATAAATATAATTGTTTACATTTACATAAGGCACATAAACATTACTGGCTTCTGTCTGTAATAAACGGTCGTAACTTAAATAATCCGACTGTAAAATTTTACAATTAAACTTCAAGTAATCTGCAAGATAGCTCTCGTTAAATAAAAGATTAGGGACTAAAGTTGAGAGGTTGTTTTCATGAATAACTAAAATACTATCAAATTTTGTTTTGAGATACTCTTTAACTTCAAAAAAGTGCATTAAGCGTTCTAAAGCTTCAAATGGATTTAATTTTTTATTAAAAGGCAAATGTTCTAAAGCCACTACAGTATTTGCTGTAGTATTTAAAACACAAAAAGAAAGTCCATTCAAACCAAATTGAATGGACAGCCTTCTATTATAAATTGTTTGTGTATTCTTAGTCGTTTGTATCATAAATTTTTGGCCAGTTTCCAACTACGCTTGCCTCTTCCATACTTCCAACTTTTACAACTTCTCCTTGCACTCCCACAATAGAAGATATGATTTGTTTTTCTTCAAAAACTAAATTCTTTTCTTGGTCATATAAGACAATGTCTTTAGCAACAGAAGCTTCAAAAACAGGAATTTGCACACTGTTTTGATTCACAAAACCTTCAGTCATTTTGAATTTAGCGCCTTCTTTTCCTGTTGGAACGTTCATCATAGTTTTATAACGGTCTGTTCCTTTAAATAAAGAGTCTTTAACAGGTGTGTAGCCTAAAGTATCAATAACGATACTGTCTTTGAAAGTTACTACCCCTCCAAAGCGTTTTGTAGCTTCAGCATCAAAAACACTTGTGTCTCTACGCTCTATTAATGTAAACTGTGCTGTATCAATGAATTTAACCAATTGGTCAAAGTTGCTAGCAAATCTTCCTGTAACAGTTCTATGCGCAGTTTGTGCAGTTCTTATATCCTTTAAATTGCTAATTACTTTGGCATAGCGCTCTTTTTTAATTTTATTAAATTTGATAGGGCTGTACACAGACATGAATGTTGAATAGCTTAAAAAGGCAATTAAACCCCACAAGGCAATTATCAATATAGGTTTGAATTTTGCAGGTACAAATTTATCAATTAGCTTTACGATAGCTATTGTTAAAAGAATGACACCAACTACAACTAGAATTACTGTTAACATAAGTTTTATATTTGTTATAAGTTTATTATAGGTCTTTCGCAAATCTACAATTTTTTTTAATCGTAAAAACCTATCTTAATAAAAATCATTTCTATCTTTGAATTTATTATAATCCCTTAGCTCCCTTTAATGACTTCAGCCGAATTTTATTCGCTTATAAAACAACAGTTTCCGTTTCAACCTACACTTAAGCAAGACATTGTTTTGCAACAACTTTCTAATTTTATATTTTCCAATGCTATAGATGTTGTTTATTTGTTAAAAGGCTATGCTGGTACAGGGAAAACCACCATTGTAAGTACAGTGGTTAATAATTTGTGGAAGGCGAAAAAAAGCGCAGTATTACTAGCGCCAACGGGGCGTGCTGCCAAAGTTATAGCTAATTATTCTAAAAAAGAAGCATTTACAATTCATAGAAAAATATACTTTCCAAAAAAAAATGGCAGTGGTGGTGTACAATTTGTGCTACAACCTAACAAACATAAAAACACCATTTTTATTGTAGATGAAGCTTCCATGATTCCAGATACGCCAGGAGATTCTAAATTATTTGAAAATGGATCTTTATTAGATGATATCATGCAATATGTATATGCAGGACATAAATGTAAATTATTGCTCATAGGAGATACAGCTCAATTGCCTCCCGTGAAATTAGATATTAGTCCCGCATTAGATGCCACAAAGTTAGAACTCAATTATAATAAAGAAGTTATAAAAACAGAGTTAGATGAAGTGGTACGACAAGAACAAGATTCTGGAATACTTGCCAACGCAACTTTATTGCGAGAAATGCTATCCAGTGCTTTTTTTGATAATTTTAAGTTTGAATTAGCACATTATAAAGATATAGTGCGTCTGGTAGACGGTTACGATATCATGGATGCCATTAATAGTGCCTACGATAATTTGGGAAATGAAGATACGGCTATTATTGTGAGAAGTAATAAACGTGCCAACCTGTATAATCAGCAAATACGAAGTCGTATTTTGTTTAATGAAAATGAATTAACAGCAGGCGATTACTTAATGGTTGTAAAGAATAATTATTTTTGGCTTAAGCCGAGTACAGAGGCTGGTTTTATTGCAAACGGCGATATTATAGAAGTATTAGAAATTTTTAAAATTGAAGAATTATACGGATTTCGTTTTGCAAAAGTAAAAATACGAATGGTAGATTATCCTAAGATGCGGCCTTTTGAAACTTTTTTGCTTCTAGATACTATCGAAGCAGAAACACCATCGTTGTCTTACGAAGATGCAAATAGATTGTACCAAGAGGTGATGAAGGATTTTGAAAACGAAACAAGTAAGTATAAGAAATTTTTAAAAGTAAAAGGAAATAATCACTTTAACGCTTTACAAGTTAAATTTTCTTATGCAATTACCTGCCATAAGTCTCAAGGGGGACAATGGGATACTGTATTTGTAGAACAACCCTATTTACCTAATGGTATAGATATAGACTATCTAAGATGGCTTTACACTGCTATAACCAGAGCAAAATCGAAATTATATCTTATTGGGTTTAAAGATGATTTTTTCGAAGATTAAAAACAGGTATAAAGTGTCCTTTTAACCAGTATACGATTATAAATAATTTGGTACTTTTGAAATTCAATTAAATCATGCTATGAAAATAATATCGATGATACCCGCGCGTTACGATGCGTCACGTTTTCCGGGAAAACTTATGAAAGATCTTGGGGGAAAAACGGTCATTCTACGTACTTATGAAGCTACTGTAGCCACCAATTTATTTGATGATGTTATTGTAGTTACCGACAGTTCGATTATTTATGACGAGATAACTAATCATGGCGGAAAAGTAATGATGAGTCAAAAAGAGCACGATTGTGGAAGCGATAGGATTGCTGAAGCTGTAAAGGATTTAGATATAGACATTGTGATTAACGTGCAGGGCGACGAACCTTTTGCAGATAAAGTATCGCTCTCTAAATTAATAGACGTTTTTAAAGCAGATGTCAAAAAAGAGGTGGATTTAGCCTCTTTAATGGTACATATTACAGATGAAGATGAAATAAATAATCCTAATACGGTAAAGGTTATAGTAGATCAAAATAACTTTGCACTTTATTTTTCTAGAAGCCCAATTCCTTATCCCAGAGATAAAAACGCAGGCGTACATTATTACAAACATAAAGGCGTTTATGCGTTTAGAAAACAAGCTATTTTAGATTTTTATACCTTACCAATGTTGCCTTTAGAAGCGTCTGAAAAGATAGAATGCATTCGTTATTTAGAATACGGAAAGCGTATAAAAATGGTAGAAACAGACGTCGTAGGTGTGGAAATAGACACACCAGAAGATCTTGAACGGGCAAAACGATTATGGAAATAGATTACACAGATATTAAAG
>CAZLTR010000256.1:0-4744 GCA_964562415.1 uncultured Hyunsoonleella sp.
ACTTTGCAGGCTGTGCGGTAGTGATTAGTCACGATAGATGGTTTTTAGATAGAATTTGTACACATATTTTAGCTTTTGAAGGGGATTCGCAAGTGTACTTCTTCGAAGGTGGTTTTTCGGATTATGAAGAGAATAAAAAGAAACGTTTAGGGGGAGATATAATGCCTAAACGTATTAAATATAAGAAATTAGTACGTTAATAAATACCCTTACTAAGAATAGAAAGAGTGCCTTATGGTGCTCTTTTTTTTTTTATGATAAAGATTTAAAAAATACAGTTGGCGTATCGTACAGTTATAGTACATGAAAGCGACCATAACAACCCTAGTCTAAAAAATGAATTGTGTCATGCTATTTTTTAATATCAAAAAACAGTTACAGTGTAGGGTCTTTAGAAGTGCTATTGGTTTTGCTAGATGCATTGACCTTATCATTTTCTTTTTGTAGAATATAGGAGCGCCGAATTCCTAAGATAAGAAGTATTAGAAAAAATAAAACTACGATAAAAAGTAGTGCAACAATCTGGGTTTGTTCAACTAAAAGTGAAACCGCCAGAGAATAGGGGCAAAATAATTGCATTGTCCAAAAAAATAGTTAATAGCTACGCAAATATACTGTTTTTTTAGAGTAAATACTTTAAGCTGAATAGTATAGATAAGTGAAATTATAGTGTTTTAATGCAAATGTCTTGTAATAAAGCGTTTTAGAAATTAATTTTAACAGAATTATCTTACTTAAAGAAATAGACTTCATTAAAAAAGGGGGCTTTGTAACATTTTTTATCAATACTATACCTATAATTTAAAGGCATTAAATTTTAAAAGTCATCTTTTTTAACGAAATTGCTTACCATTATATTTGTTCAATTTAAAAACACCGCACACAATATGTCTGATGATTTCGATTTATTAGAAACCAATTCCAATGAGAAAACAGAAAAAGTAGATGTTAATTGGGGAAAAGCCATTGATACTATGAAGTCTAAACTGGCTCAAGAGGATAACCCAGAAGCACGCCAAAAGATTCTAAATGCGACTTTAGATGATGTTGTTAATATGGCCGAAAAAGATAGAACGACACTTCTAGACGCTATAAAGGATTTAACAGATTACCAAGATGAGGTAGGCATTTTATTTGAAAAATTTTCTTCTCTAAATGCTACAGAACAAAAAGTTATAGACGATGCCCAGAAAGCTTTGGATCGTGCAAAAATTGAGTTAGAAGACGCCGAAGCAAAACCAGACACCTGGTGGAATAATCTTTTAGGTCGAAAAAGTAAAATAAAAAAGGCACAAGAGCACTTAACTGCTGTCGAAAAAACAAGAGCTGCCGCAGATAATAAAGCAAAAGCCATGTTTCAAGAACGTATTGAAAGTGCCGATGTTCAAACGTTGCTTACGGAGTTATCTTATAAATCTCAAGCTGCTGTAACGCGTTTAAAAAATAGAGAAGTAGAGATAAAAGAGGTTGAAGACAAGTTACAAGATGCCATTGTAGAAGCAACAAAAAATCATACCAAAGCCTTAGAAAAGAAAAATGAAGTAGAAGCAGAATTGGAAGCCCAATATGCCCTTTTAAAACAAGCAAGACAAGCCTTAGAAGATGTTGCAGATAAGCAATCTACTGCATATGCCCAAGCTATAGGAAACGTTACTAAAGTAGAGCAAAAAGTAGAAGAACTCGAAGGCTTGAAGAATGCTTATACTACATTAGCTGCCAGTAAAGACAGTTTTGTACATAAACATAACTTAACTATAAAGGTATTAACGTCTTTAAGAAGTAATTTACAAACACACCGTGCTAAACTTAAGAGTGATACCGAAGAGCGTTTAAAATACTACGATGGTTATGTGGTGGCTCTTAAAGCCAGAACAGATCAAGAATTTGCAGCAATTTTAGAGCATTTAGGCGTTAAAACAGACGAGCATATAGGAGAAACGCTTGCAGCAATGCACACGGCAAGTGCAAGGGCACGTCAAGATATGATGGACAATATCCCTGTACATGAAAAAGTAATGCAAGGGGTTTACAGTAGTTATGCCGAAGCGTTACAGGAGATAAGAGAAAAGGATGTTGACATTCAAAAGAACTTTGCCGAACGTTATGGTATTGATATGAAAGAGATTTTTGAAGAGTATTATAAGGCAGATGCAGCACCTGCAGGTGGTGATACTGCTCCAGAAACTACTGCTAAGCCAGAAGCTACTGAAGATGATCTGCTTTCTTAAATGTGTGGATCTAACAGTTTAAACTTGCGTTAGGGACTGCATTTTGGGTATAGGCGATAAGTTCTAAAACCCGCTGCTGTAGCTTCCCTTTCTAGCAACGCTTAAAGTAAATTTAATATGACGTAGGATTCTGTTTTTATAGTAAAGTACAGCGTCCTAAAATTTAAAATATGTCCATAAATCAAATAGTTACACCTCTAGATTCTGCAGTTTTAGATTCTAAAGCGCATTATACATTCTATCATCAAATGTTAGATTTTGTGTTTAAAGAGTTAGTGGTTACCGTACAACGCGAAGCGATTTGTAAAAATGAAGAGGTGGCACTTTTTAAACAGTATTCCGACTTGTTATTATACACTATTAATGCAATGCGCACAAAGTATATGTATGACGATGAGGACAATATGAAGGTAGATTTAACGGCCTCTGGGTTTCCTAACTATTTAGAGTTTCGTTATTTGTATAACGATTTGGAATTACGAGAAGAGTACCTTGGTAAGTTAACGCCAATAGATACTTTAAAATCGGAATTTTTAGATACTTTAATGCGTAAGAAACAACCCGTAAAGCGATCTAAACTTTTTCAAGCAGCATCTATCGTATATTACAGTTCGGTAAAAAAACAATATATTTTTAATCGGTTCGTACAAGGCAAAATTACGAATGCACCTAAAGGTAGTGCGGCGCAATACATGACCAGCTGGAGTTTTTATGATGTGTCTAAAAATAGACCATTTATATGTTTTATGTATTTTAATTACGATGGCTCCGATGTTCAAGAGGCCAAACATAAGATTTATGAAGTTTTAAAAGCTACGGCAGATAGAGATATGCCAATAGATACCATGGCGTATGCCATAGATAAACGCTTGCCAAAAGTGTTTCCTAAGCACATTAAGCGTTTAGATTTGGGGCCTATACATAATATGTTTGCTAAGGATGATAATATAATTACACATACCTTGTTAGATGGAATTAGTAAAAAAGAATTGCCTTTAGAATCTTATGCTGTATCTTTAAAAGTAACAGAAGTCGTTTCTAAAAGCGAGTTTAAAGAAGGCCGTTTCTTTAACAAACAAATTTTACAACGTTGGGACTTAGCCGTAACAAAAAGATATGTTTTAGCACCACACCGCATCATACAATTGTTATATAATAAAACGCCAGAATTGATCAATGATTTAGCAAAACCACCTATAGAAATTGCTAGAGTAGAGATCGAATTATAATAAGGTTACAGTCATGTTTTGTCTTAATCAAAACATGACATACACAACACCATACTTAAAAAATAGAGTCTATTAATACATGAATCAAAATTCAACATTTCCTATAAAATTATCAGAGCTAGAGTTGCTTCGTGAAGAAGCAGCATCGTATTTAAAGAGCGTGCAATGGGAGCAAGGTGCACGTGCTAAACAACGCGATAAAGATGCAAAAGAAGAATCTATACTTCTTTATCTTTCCCGTGCTAACAATGGCTCTAGTGCTGTAGAGATTACATCGGTTTCTAAAACAATATTAGCTTTAAAAAAGCGCTTATTACCAGACTCTGTGGCTCTGCCTTTATATTTAAATCAAACCTTATACGCCGTACAAGAAGGCTTAACTTTAGGGGTTTGGATTAAAGATAGTTATTATGATGCGTCGGGCTTATCGAGTTTGAATGAAAACAAAGCGGCTTTAGATACCAATGGAAAGCGTGAATTTGAAAGTAAAATGCACACCGCTACAGCATTTATGTTGTTCGCTAAGGCTTATAAAATTTTACACGATTTAAAGCCATATGCATCTGATGATTTAAGTATTATGCAGCAAAAATTTGCAGGTATTCCAGAGCTTTCCCTCTTGTCGCCTACAAAAGGCATAGCTTGTAGTTTGTTTTATTATGACAAATATTTAAGCCATCCAGATATTATAAAGTCGGATAAAGATGTTGTCGATTTTACGGTGGTTTATTTTGAAGCGTTAATCGCCGAAATTCAGTTGCGTAAAAGTAGTTTGGAGTATACCGAAACTATAGAAGACAGAACGTATAAATTAGAACAGTCAGAATTTGCCGTATCGGGCTGGAACAATGTGTTTCAAGGTGCTGCTAAAAGTGTAGAATTCAATAAAGTTGAATTTGAGCAAATTGTAGGTAACCGAGACGCGAAGCATTTTGCACGACGCTTAACCGAGCGTTTGCTAAGTTATGACCTTACGGCAAAGAAAAACCCGTTTCAAGCCTTAGGGGGATTCATGCCTGTATTTATGGGGTATGGTATCCCAGGAACAGGAAAAAGTATGCTCATTGCTGCTATTGCTACCAAATTAAAGATGCATTGTGATGCCTTAGAGATTCCCTTTTTATTTCATCCTATGCCAGATACTTTAATTTCTACCTTCCAGGGGGGGTCGGCAGAGAAGATGGTAGAATGGATGAAGCCCATGCAAGACCCTTCAAAATTAATTTTTGCACCTATAGATGATGCCGAAAATAATTTGCAAGAACGTACCGCCCAAGGAGTCTCTGC
>CAZLTR010000257.1:0-4735 GCA_964562415.1 uncultured Hyunsoonleella sp.
GTGTAATAGATGTTCTATCGCATAAAGCGGGTTTACCCCTACTTTCTAAAAATATCTACACGCCTAACGATTAATACGCTACAACTTTACAAGCTTAAGGCATTTGCATTAACATTATTATGAATAGCACTAAAATGCCTTAGTCACAGCTCATAAATTTGCACTATTATTTAACATAAGATGTAAACCGATAGGCATCTCTAAACAAATTATCGTTAATATAAATATCAAATTATTATGAGTACTTACACAGAAAAAATTAGTGGAAAACTAAATGACTTACTTGAAAAAACCTATGATGCTGAAAAGGGTTTTAAAACGGCTGCCGATCATGTAAATAACAAGGCCCTAAAAAATTACTTCATTCAAAAAGCAGACGAACGCTACAGTTTTGGAAAGACTCTAAAAACTGAAATTAAGTCTTTTGGTGAAGACGTAGACAAAGGAAGTAGTTTGACTGGCAAAGCACACAGAGCATGGATGGATCTTAAAAGCGTTTTAGCATCTAACAATGAAGAAGCGATGTTAGAAGAAGCGATTAGAGGAGAAAAAGCAGCAATTAGTGCCTACGAAGAGGTTATAGCAGATCACAGCATCCCCAGTAGCACAAAATCGCTTTTAATTTCTCAAAAAACGCAACTACAAAAGGGGTTATCACGAATTTCAACTTTAGAAAAGTTAAACTAATATCAAGCATCGTAAATTCATTTTATTGCATTTCAATAAAGACCACTTTTTAAGACATAGCGCTCTTTTAATAGTTTAAACAAATTTACCTTTGTTAAGGTTGGTTAGCGGTTAGTGTGTAAATTAGGTCTTGGCGTATCTATTAAAATGCCAAGGCCTTTTTTTATTTTAAAACACTACTATTCAATTGATTTCAGTTAAAATTATTAGGATTAGAGCCAAAATACGCGCTAAAAAAATTGAATCTTTGTACAAGATGGTTAAACGTCTAACTTTTATAAATATTAATCTTTAAAATTTAAATATTATGCTACGTTGGTCTATTACATTTATAATTATTGCTATAATCGCAGCCGTGCTAGGGTTTGGAGGAATCGCTGGTGCTTCTGCTGGAATTGCTAAAATTCTTTTCTTCATATTCTTAGTACTATTTGTACTATCGCTACTAAAAAGTTTAGTTAAGAAATAACAATTACATACAAATACATTTTATTAGTTACTACCGTTACAATTCATACGTCTTGTAGAGAAAAAAGAAAGTAGTGTTAAAAACATCGCAGATGCAACTGGAGATGTTATAGAGAATACTGCGGATAAAGGAAAAAATAAAATTAATAACTAAAAACAAAAGCCTCTCTTAAAGAGGCCTTTAGAACTAATTAAATTGAAAAATTTCTTAATAAAACACAGAATACTTTTTAGCAAAGGGTTTCTGTATTCTAGTGTAATATGGCTGGGTCTTTATTATTTATGGTATATCTTAGGTTGTAAAATACAAATACTAGCGTATTGTCTTAGCTTTTTTTATAATATTACCTTGCTTTTTTCTGCGGTAGTATTAGTACTTCTCTTAGTTTTACTATTTATACATTCTGGCTTTAAAACCAAACTAGATGATAAGGAGTACTTCGATCTACTCAATATTGCTAAAATAGATAATGTCCTTTTCTTGTCTGTTTTAGCCCTTTCTAAATACATGCATCCTGTAAAATTACATGGTACATTAGCGCAAACACAAGAGGTCACACAAGGGAGCATACTCATGATGTCTTTGTTTTTATCTGGGCTCATGATTTCAATACTTATCATGCTTAAAACAACTGTTTATAGTATTATGAAAACACCTCTAATTCTAAATTTAAATCCTATTAAAAAAGCAGGCAGGAATCGAAAAAATTAAAATTTATCTTAAGCTAACACATCATTTATGTTGCTATATGAGAACAAAAAGAAGCACTGCACTTTTCCTAAAGTATGAAGCATCACACACTTTATTATAGCCTTCAAGAAAGAATATCTGTAATTTTTTGGCAAAATGTTTAAGAAAACATAAAGTAGACCTCTTATAATTCATTTAAATCAATCGCCTTTTCTTTATATTTCGAACGATAGATCGTGGCACTAAAACCAAATTTCTCTCTAAAAATTTTACAAAAGTAACTTCTACTGGTAAAACCAACCCTATAAGCTATTTCAGAGACATTATAATCGGTGTATATTAATAAATCTCTCGATTTTTCTACTCTTACATTTTTAATATAATTAGACACTGTTGTTTTATGCAAACACTTAAAGCCTTCTTGTAATTTAGCAGGAGACAGCAAAGCCCGTTCGCAAAGCTTCTTTATGGTATGCTGTAATATGGGGTTCTCGATAATATATTCTGTAATCTTTCTAATTTTTTTTAGTTCGGTATTGCTTAAAGGAGAAATGATGCGTTGCCCATGTATCTCATTACAAAAACACTCTAAATGCTGTGATAATACAATTTGAAAATACCCTTCATAGTGTTGAATGTTAGCTATATTAAATTCAATTCTGGTAATGTCGAGCAAACGTAATTGATCGGCTATTTTTAAATTATGAGTGCATTTATACACTTTATTTATTACAGTACTTAAAGCACTTAGTAGTTTATTTAAATCGTCTTCAGAAGTTTTGTAGCGTTCTTTTAAAGACTTGAAATACACATCCTTTTCAATAGATATAATGCTGAATCGAAAATGCTGGCGCTTTTTAAGGTGTATTTCACAATAGGTATCGCTTGCTGTACTAATAACTGTTGTACGCAACTCTTCAATTAAGACCTGCTTATCACTACCTTTAAAGTTTTGATAAAACTCGCCATCTATGGTATATAAAAAATGAACGTAATTCTTGTTTTCATTATGTAAACTAAATAAAAAATCATCGTGTAGTTTTACATCATATTGCGTCACCGACATACCGTTTTTAAAATCGGCGTTCTTAATAAAGCCTTTACCTTGTTGTACGCCTATTTCCAGTGTTTGCATATTAGATTCTATACTTCCAGAAGCATCTAAAGCCAATTTCAAATCTGCTAATCGAGGTGCAATACTTACAAACCTAGTGGTTTTACCTTCATGTAAACGTTTCATTTTTAGCATGTAAAATTTTTAAATTAAATTCTATCTTACTTAGTAAATTTAGGTATAGTTTTAATGCCTCATTAACAGTATCGAGTCTTTCTGTAACGTTATCTTTAGGTTAAAATATAAAAACAACACATTAAGTGTATTTAACACAAAATGAATGTTTTGAGTTAAATTTTTACTGATTTAAAGTAAGTTTTGAGTGCAAAAAAAACGAACTTGCATTAACAAAAAACGCTATGTATTATAAATTATCAAATATTGCAAATGTAGAAGATATGGAACGCGTATTTGGACTTCCTTTTAAATACCCCCACATCTACATTAAAAAACCGTTAATCAACGGATTAGAAGAAAACATCGTACCCATTATTACTGATGTAAACTGCAATAAGATTCAATTTAGCATATGGGGCATCTTACCGCAAGATTATAAAGAAGACTGGGAGGTGTACCAAAACACACAAAATTCGCTAAATTTTGACCTTAAAGAGCTTTCCTATTCTAATACGTTTTCCCTAAAAAAACGTTGCATTATTATTGTAACAGGTTTTTTTTTAAGTTATTTATCAAAAGGAGAAATTTATCCGTTTTATACTTACCCAAAATCTAAAGCACCATTTGCTTTAGCAGGCATTTATAATACCACCTATGATGGGTATATAACCACAAGTTTACTATTAACAGAAATTGCACCAAAAGCTGCCAAATACCACAATATAACTAATAGAATGCCACTTGTGCTTTCTAGAAAGAACTACAAAAACTGGCTTTCTTCTAATTATACTGATATTTTAAAAAAGCCAACGAAAGATTTTGACCTCTTGAATTTTCATTGCCACCCTATTGCTCGGGAATTCTACAAAAATAATATTACTTATAACTCTTTTTTAGAGCCTTCAGAATATGAATCGCTTACTATTCAACTTTAGTTTTTAAACTTTTATTAATAGCATCTCGGTAATCTGTTGGCAAAATATTATATTTTTCGTAAAATATCTTAGAAAAATAACTTCTACTGCGATATCCAATACCATAAACTATTTCAGAAATAGATTGATCGGTATTCTTTATCAAATCTCGCGCTATTTCTAATTTTACTTGTCGTATGTATTCGTTAACAGACTTTGAATACAATAGTTTAAATCCAGATTGTAATTTCTTAGGCGTTAAACCAAAAATAGATGATAGCATTTTAATGGTTAGATATTGCGAAATATTATCTACAATATAATTGGCTGCAGCATGAATCTTTTTCATATCACTTTTTGACAAAGAGTCTGGGAGTGTGTGTTTGGTAATAAACTTCTTGTGCTCTGCAATTTGTAATGCCAAAATTAAATTTAACTGCCCTTCTATAGATAAGGATTTTATAATACCAGAACCTTCTGTATTATTCAAATCCTTAATAACACTTGCTATTTTTAAATTATGTCCCCCCAGGTGCTTATAAGGCAACTCTTCTTGCTTTCCTCTAAAAACAGATAGTAATGTTTCTTGTAAACTATTTATGTTATTATTTTGTTTTTTTCTGTACTCATTAGAAACCACTTGTATAACATTTAGCTGTACATTTACTTTACTAGGAAATATGTATACATTTTTGGAGTTTAACGTATTGGAAATGATAACGTTTTGAAAACGTTCAAGCTCCA
>CAZLTR010000258.1:0-4723 GCA_964562415.1 uncultured Hyunsoonleella sp.
AGAATTGTCAGGCATTCGTAAATTGGCCAAAGATCGTGCTAAAAAAGCCAGTTTACACAATAAAAAATTACGTGATTGTCGCGTACATTTTGGAGATACTAAAAATGAAAGAAATCTGGAAACTACCTTGTTTATTACCGAGGGGGATTCTGCATCTGGAAGTATTACCAAATCTCGTGATGTAAACACGCAAGCTGTATTCAGTTTAAAAGGGAAACCTCTAAACTGTTATGGTTTAACTAAGAAAATTGTTTACGAGAATGAAGAGTTTAATTTATTACAAGCCGCGTTAAATATAGAAGAGTCTCTTGAAGATTTAAGATATAATAATGTGGTAATTGCTACCGATGCCGATGTAGATGGAATGCATATTCGTTTGTTATTAATTACGTTCTTTTTACAATTTTTCCCAGAAGTGATCAAAGAGGGGCATTTATATATATTACAAACGCCTTTATTTAGAGTAAGGAATAAAAAGGAAACTATTTATTGCTACTCAGAACAAGAGCGTATTAATGCCATAGAAAAATTAAAACCAAAACCAGAGATTACACGATTTAAAGGTCTTGGGGAAATTTCACCAGATGAGTTTAAATTTTTTATAGGAGAAGACATTCGTTTAGATCCTGTTATGTTAGATGATAATATGTCTATAGAAGAGCTATTGGCGTTTTACATGGGAAAAAATACACCTACACGACAAGAGTTTATTATTGATAATTTGAAAGTTGAATTGGATTTGATAGCCGATACATAAAGGCGTTTTATACATCCTTAGCGTATGCTAATACTAGCAAGTAGTGCATACGTTTTTAGACACATCAAAACATATAACGGTTAGAGTAATTTATAACAATGATAGAAGAAGAAAACGACGACTTAACAAATACAAATAGCGACGAACCACAAGAAACCATTACTCGTGTTACGGGCATGTATAAAGATTGGTTTTTAGATTATGCATCTTATGTTATTTTAGAGCGTGCTGTACCCGCTATAGAAGATGGATTTAAACCCGTACAACGTCGCATCATGCATTCTATGAAAGATCTCGACGATGGGCGTTATAATAAGGTCGCTAATATTGTTGGACATACAATGCAGTACCACCCACATGGTGATGCTAGTATTGCAGATGCCATGGTGCAAATAGGCCAGAAAGACTTGTTAATCGATACCCAAGGAAACTGGGGAAATATCCTTACAGGAGATCGGGCAGCAGCCTCACGATATATAGAAGCACGAATTTCTAAATTTGGATTAGATGTTGTATTTAATCCAAAGATAACCGAATGGCAAGCCAGTTATGATGGGCGTCGAAAAGAACCTGTAAATTTACCCGTAATGTTTCCTCTATTGTTAGCTCAAGGAGGAGAAGGCATAGCTGTTGGTTTATCTACAAAAATTTTACCGCATAACTTTATAGAATTAATAGATGCTTCTATCAAGCATTTACAAGGGAAGCGTTTTACAATTTTACCCGATTTTCCAACTTCAGGAATTGCCGATTTTTCTAATTATAATGATGGTAATAGAGGCGGTAAGGTGCGTGTACGTGCTAAAATAGCACAGCTAGACAAAACGACTTTAGTTATTTCTGAATTGCCTTTTGGAACCACAACATCGTCTTTGATAGATTCTATTTTAAAAGCTAATGATAAGGGTAAAATTAAGGTTAAAAAAATAGAAGACAATACCGCAGCCGAAGTTGAAATATTGGTGCATCTTCCATGAGGGTTATCGCCAGACAAAACTATAGATGCACTTTACGCATTTACCAGCTGTGAATCCTCAATTTCACCTTTAGGATGTGTCATTGAAGATAACAAACCCCTGTTTATAGGCGTGTCTGAGATGTTAAGACGTTCTACCGACAATACGGTAGACCTGCTAAAACAAGAATTAGAAATAAAGCTTGGAGAGCTAGAGGAACAATGGCATTTTGCATCGTTAGAACGTATTTTTATTGAAAACAGGATCTATCGCGATATTGAAGAACAAGAGACCTGGGAAGGTGTTATTGCAGCAATAGATAAAGGATTACAACCGCATATTACACATTTAAAACGCGCAGTAACAGAAGAAGATATAGTACGGTTAACCGAAATAAGAATAAAGCGTATTTCTAAATTTGATATTGATAAGGCACAACAGAAAATAGATGCTTTAGAAGCGCAAATTGCTGAAGTAAAACATCATCTCGAGCATTTAATAGATTATGCCATTGCTTATTTTACGCGTTTAAAAAAGGATTACGGAGAAGGCCGGGAGCGCAAAACAGAAATCGCTGTTTTCGATGATGTAGATGCTACAAAAGTTGTGATACGGAACACCAAACTTTATGTAAATCGCGAAGAAGGTTTTATTGGAACCTCATTACGTCGAGACGAATATGTTGGAGATTGTAGTGATATCGACGATATTATTGTATTTACTAAAGACGGTAAAATGATGGTTACTAAAGTAGGAACCAAAACATTTATAGGAAAAGATATTGTGCATGTTGCAGTGTTTAAGAAAAAGGATAAGCGTACCATTTATAATATGATTTATCGTGATGGTAAAAAGGGCCCTTCTTATATAAAACGTTTTGCTGTGACCAGTATTACCAGAGATCGTGCTTACGATTTAACTAATGGTAATAAAGGTTCTGTGATGTTATATTTCTCTGCAAATCCTAATGGAGAAGCAGAAGTTATTGCCGTGAATTTGAGACAAGCTGGCAGTATTAAAAAATTAAAGTGGGACATCGATTTTGCAGATATTCTAATAAAAGGAAGGACTTCTAAAGGAAACCTGGTTACGAAATACCCTATAAAGCGTATCGAACTCAAAGAAAAAGGGGTTTCTACTTTAAAACCTCGTAAAATATGGTTCGATGAGACCGTGCAGCGTATTAATGTAGATGGTAGAGGCGAGCTTATTGGTGAATTTAGAGGGGAAGACAAATTGTTAATTATCAATCAATCTGGAGTGTTAAAAACGGCTGCGCCAGAAGTAACTATGCATTTTGATAAGGATATGATTGTTCTAGAAAAATGGGATCCGAAAAAGCCTATTTCTACAATCTATTTTAACGGCGAAAAGGAATTGTATTATGTGAAGCGGTTTTTGATAGAACATGAAGGCAGAGAAGAAACCTTTATTTCAGAACACCCTAAATCTCAATTAGAAATAGTGTCTACCGATTGGAGGCCTATGGCAGAAGTTGTATTTGCCAAAGAACGTGGTAAAGACCGAAAAGAAAACTTAGAGGTTAACTTAGAAGCTTTTATAGATGTAAAAGGCTTATCTGCTCAAGGCAATCAATTAACAAAAGATAAGGTCAATCAAATAAATCTCTTAGAGCCATTGCCTTTTGAAATACCAGAGACAGTTCATGCAGATGATTTAGAAGTGGTTGATGAAACCGAAGTACCTGGTGTTGCTTCAGATGGACTTAATAATGATAGTACATCTAATGCTACCAGTACAACTTCAAATGAAGATTTGGACGATGAAGGGCAAACTGCGTTGTTTTAATAAGATATACAGAACAGTAAACCTATCTTAGTACATCGCCACTAATTTATATTTTTTGCTTTAGAATGGCATAACATTTCATTTTGTAATGCCACTAGTTTCTTTTATAATTCTTGTGTTTAGGTGTTTTTTTCTGACAATCAATCAGTTAGTTTGGATAAAAAGTAGATATAAGTAATGTTTTGGTTAAAAATATTTTATATTTATTAAATAATTAATCTAAACTAAAATACGAATTATGAAAAAACTTACTTTTAAAGCTGTTCTTAGGATACTGTTATTAGCTACAACTTTTGGAGCTCAAGCTCAGTTTAGTTTGGGACCAGGAACTTACAGAATTGCTACTGTCGATCTTTTTGAGGGTGTAAACCTTTATGCAGAGCCCAATGGCGCAGAAAATATAGGTTTGGCAAATTTAGATGAAACGACCAACAACCAGGCCTTTGAGTTTGTAAACACAGGTAGAACATTTAATCTTACTGTAGATGAAGAAACGATAACTGTTATTGTTTATAACATTGTGAATGTAGAAAATGGACTTCATGTTCAATTAAGTAATTTAACCTCTGGAAGTACTAGGGCAAAATTACGAGAAGGCACAGACGAATCTTTAGGTGTGCTAGATGATTGGTTTGTTCAAGAAGCAGTTGACGACGAAAGTGGAGAAACTTTTTTTAGAATACGAACAGCGCATAATGACCAACACAGTTCTGGAGAAAGACGTTTATTAAGAACAAACGCAGCCGATTTTGTGAATTCTGGAGGATTTTCTATGAGTTCAGACAGATGGATTTTACAATCTGTTGAGGTGCTAAATACTAGTAATTTGGAGACTAAAAACTTCTTTGTATCTAACCCTGTTTTAGACCAATTGAAAATAAAAGGTTTAACTACAAATATTGAAAATGTAGAAGTTTATGATCTTGTAGGTAAAAAAGTACTAAGTACATCTCTTAATGCGAAGTCTGCAAGTTTAGATATTTCTTCTCTTAATAGAGGCTTGTATATTGTTAAATTATCTAGTAGTAATTTGGGGACTTTTTCAACAAAAATTGTTAAACAATAGGTCGCACAATAAATCACTTTAATATTTTAAAGCCTTTAAATTTTAGTTTAAGGGCTTTTTTTATTGAACTCATCTTGAGGTTTTGTTTTTAACCGAAAATGAGTTGAAATTTAACCAGATGAGGCCCTTTTTGAA
>CAZLTR010000259.1:0-4716 GCA_964562415.1 uncultured Hyunsoonleella sp.
TTACGCGGCCTCCAGACTCGTCAAAAACACCATCAGGCGCGTGTATATGGAACAGTTTACCAATTCCCATTGTATGATACCCATTTTGCTTAAAGTATTCGGAGAGAAAGGTGATATCTTTAGTTGCAGGGTTCCCTGCCCTTCTAATTTTATTATCGGGCGTCATGCCATAAATTCCTGTTGTAGACGGGCGTAAACCTGTCATCACAGAAGCGCGCGAAGGCCCACAAAGTGGTGCTTGGACATGGGCATTGGTAAAGGTAACCCCCATTTTTGCCAACCTCTCAAAATTAGGGGTTTTAGCATTAGAATAGCCATCGATTGGTGTGATCCAATTGTTTAAATCATCCACCGCAATGAACAGCACATTGGGTTTTTCTGGGCTTGTTTGCTCCACTTTACGTTTCTCTAAATTGCAAGAAAACATAAGGCTTACTAAAGCAACAATTCCCAAATAATTATATGTCGTCATAACTAATTTATTTTGCTCTAAAAGCCTCTATTTGTTTTTTTAATTTTTCAACGATTTCAGGATGCTGTTCTGCAATATTATTTTTTTCAAACGGATCTTCATCTGTATTAAACAATTCTATCTTAGCCTTTGGCTTTCGTTTTAGATCTGGTAGAATTAACTTATACGGCTTCGCTACTGCCATAGTATAAAACAAACTAGACTCTACTGTATTAAAATCGTGCGCATAAATCTCACCAAAAATCGTTTTTCGCGCTGCTAACTGTTTTTCATCTAAAACACTAATTCCTGGTAAATTTTTTGGTTTTTCTATATCTAATATATCTAAAACCGTAGGCACCATATCGATACTACTCACTACGGTTTCTGTATCCATTTTGGGCTTAATTTTACCTGCCCACTTATACATAATTGGGGTGCGTATCCCTAAGTCGTAAGGTGCACGTTTAGAGTTTTTTGCTGAGCCACCATTATCACTATTCTGTACCCATCCGTTATCACACACATAAACAAACAAGGTGTTTTCTGTAAGTCCTTTGTCTTCTATAATATCGAATAATTGACCACAGGTTTCGTCAAACCATTCGCACATGGCCCAATATTTGGCAAGATACTTAGAATCTGTCTTTTTAGAATATTTTTCTAGTAAACGCTTTGGGGGTGTGTGGGGCTTATGTGGTAAAAATGGTGCATACCATAAAAAGAAAGGTTTCTTTTCTTTGAGGGCTAAATCGACATAGCTTGTTAAAGTATCCATGCCTTTTCTTCCAATCTGTAATCCGTAATCTCCATGACGTCCGCCACGTTTGGGATCGCCATGCGTCATCCCATAGTCAAAACCACCTATTTTATAATTACCATGCCACCATTTTCCCGTTTGAAAAGAAAGATACCCTTTTTCCTTAAGTAAATCTGGCAGTGTGGTTATAGCTTTAAAATCTTCTATAACGGCTTCATAATTTTTGGCCCTCCATGCTTTTTTCTCTTCTCTTTTATCTCCAGGTAATTTCTTATCATTTCCTAAAATACCATGATCTTTAGGATACATTCCTGTGATTATGGTTGCTAAAGAGGGCGAACATAACGAAGTAGGGACATACCCCCTTTGAAAGGTTAAACTTTCGGAGGCAAATTGATCTAAACGCGGTGTTTCTATGTTTTTATCGCCCATAAACCCATAATCGGTCCACGACTGGTCGTCTGATAAAATAAATACAATATTTGGTGGTGCTTGAGTTTCTGCTGTGTCTTTATCTTTAGTTGTAGTCTCTTTTACTTTATTTCCACAAGATAAAAACGAACTTGTAATTAAGGCATTAAGTAGTAGTAGTTTTATTATTTTCATTTTTTATTGATTATAGTTAGTTATTTTTTTTGATTTTAGTATCTCTTTTAGCACGTTTAATAGGCCCATTATCTCCTAACAAGTACATTTTTTTGTAGTCTGTTCCAGGTACTTTTTCTCCCACAATAATTCTAGCATCTGGATGGGGATTATCTATAAGCGAAGATATAACAAATGAAGCGTTTTTTCTGCGTAACAAAACAGCTCCTTTTTTAAAAGATGCACCGCCATTAAAACTATCCCACCTGTTAACCTCTCCAACATCATCACTCGTTTTACTTTCTATATACAAGCTTAATTCTTTTGCTGATTTTACGTCTATATCTCCATTACCTCTAGGGAGGTCTTTATTATTACTTTTTAGCCACATTTTTCCATCCCATCTAAAATGTTGTATGCGTTTGGGGCCGCTTCTTTTTTCTCCTACATCTGGTCCAACCAATACACAAACTTGCGGATCCCCATTTGAATCTACATCGGTTATCCCTTGAAAAGTCCAATCATTAGCGATCTTACTTACCAAAGTTTTTTTGTCTGCCATCTCCTTGGTTAGAGGCATTTGTAACAGTTCACTTTTTACATTTCTCCACGCTCCTGTTTTGGTATGAAACACCATGTAATACACGTTGTGTCTTTCTGGTATATGTCCTCTAGTATCTTGAATGTTTTTACTATCTCTACAGATATGGTAATCGAACGCCACAATAATATCGTCTCCATTACCTTTGCTCACCCAAGGGTACCAGGAATCTTCGGCTTCAACATTTTGCAAGCGTTTATGTTTTAAAAAGGAAACAGGTGCGCCAAAAGTGACACCATTGTCTGTAGATTTTTGGTATACCCAATTACTCCTATGTGCGCCATGACGGTAAAACAAATACATATCGCCGTTATCCATTTTTACAAACTGACTGTAGGTTCCAAATAATGAAATATTATCTAGTGTTTGCCATGAAGAAATATCTAAAGGATTCTTAGAAACCGCATGCAAGTTTTTACCATAATGGTGATTTCCTAACGGATTCTCACCATCTGTAGGAGCGCCTCCATGCCCTCCATAAGCAATATGAATATAGCCAGCATCATCTATAAACATTGCAGGTTTACCATGATTGTCTATTCTTTTCTTTCGGTTAGGGTCTTTACCCATTTCACTTACCCCAGCTTTAAACGGCCCCTTCCATTCTTTTGTAGCGTGATTATAAGACGCAACATAAGGATCTTCTTTTTCTCCTTGATAGCACACATAGGTAATTCCTTTGTGATAAACCCCTGCTGGGTGTTGCACCACAGCAACTGCATTTCCAAAACCATTATCGGCAAAATAATCTACCACATGTTTTTCTACATCATTACTTTGTGAATCTTTTCTAGTAGACTTACAGCCAAATATGATTAAACATAGACAAACTTTAACTATATGTTGTTTCTTTATCATTGATAATTACTATTTTAAAAACTTTATCTTAAGCTAGAACGTTATAGATTAATTTTCGATAAAACCGCTTCCTTTTCAGCAGCAGTAGTCCAAATAACAGGATGTTCTAAGGACTGTGCAGACAAAAACACTACCTTAAGTAAAAATAATCCAAAGCTTATTTTTTTCATCCTTTTGTTTAGTTATTCAATTTTAGCTTTCCAGTTACTGGCTCATTACTCTTTATAGTTAACTCTATGACTAATGCCAATTATTCATCTTTTTATTCCCATAGTTCCATGAACAAAATATGTTTCTAGCACTTTTACATTCTGTATTTTTCACCAGTCAATCAAATCAACTTTTACTCTATTGTTATTCTAAATTTTTGACTATCGTTTTCGGCAGTATTCCAATTGACAAACAAGGATACCGAACCTGATAAAGGTGTATTTATTTGAGTGGGTTGTGCATCGGGACCAAATTCTGTTGGTTTTTTCCATTTTGAACCTACCGCAGAAATCGCATTAAAAAAATAAATGCCCTCTTTTTTTGGATATGCCCATGTAGCGCTTTTAGCATTTTCACCATTTACAGGGTTTAAAACCCCTAAACTCACATCGCTATTATTTTGAAACCCTATAGACACATGGTCTTCCAAATGAAACACAGCCCACTTCCATGGTGCAAAACACCCTTCGAACTCTGGTTGATTATAAACCTCTCCAGGAATGTTTATTTGTTTATCTACAGCATATACATCATAGAGCCCTCCTTGCGTTCGGTTTTTCCAAATTCGCGCTGGCCCCTCGCCTAACCATCGTTTACTTTTAACCGCTTCGGCTTTTAGTTCCATACCAATCCCTGCATAGGCATAAGCAGCATTTTGTAATGTATAGGTATAATCCAATTTTAGCTCCCCTGATGGTTTAATCGTCCATGTCATTACATCAAAACCCTTAGTGTTGTAAACTTCTATACTAAAATTTTCGCCTTCTTTTTTTACCAAAGCTTTTCCTGTAGCCATTGCTGTTTCTAATTTCAATGTATCCCCACCTTTTACATCAATAAAAGGATAGTTTTTAATAGACGTTGCTTTCCCTTTTATGGCTACTTTTTGCAGGATTCCGTTATTATCAAATAAAATGCTTGTAGCGCCTATATAAAACAGCAACGGATTGTTTTTATCTTGTATTACAGTATGTCGTGTTGCTGTTTGAAAGAAAACCGATTCTTTTTCTAGAAGTAACCGTTTCTCATAAACCAAAATAGCTTTAGGATCTCTAACTTCAAGTGTTAAGGCATCAAATTTAGGACGTTGCTCTGGTAAAACTATCCTGATCCTTCCTGAACTTCCAGAGGCAATGCTAGGCACCTCCACTTTTCCTGAGGCTACAGTTCTAAATCCCGATGCCGATGTGTTTGGGGTTTCAAAGGCAATGAGTTTCCAGTTGATCTTACAGTCCTTTAAATTCGTAACAT
>CAZLTR010000260.1:0-4699 GCA_964562415.1 uncultured Hyunsoonleella sp.
TGTCTTTGCTTACTTCTATAATAACGTTTAAGCCTTTAAAACCCGCTTTACTGGTAGGATGCCCATCATGGCCTGCTTGTTTGGAAATGGTGTGTTCAAATTCCAGCACATTAAAACTTAAATCGCCTACATGTAAGGTTGCTTTTACCATCGTTTTTTTTAAATTTTACAGGGCTAATGTAGAAAAAACAAACTAATAGTTTTAAGTTTTTTCTTTAAAATTTTGTAGGCCTACAAGTGTTATTGTATATTATTGTATGTAACATTTCCAACACCAAATAACTAACTATCAATTAGTTATATTTCATTTTGTAGTCTAAATCTCAATAAAAAAAATTTGATTTTTGGATTAAAAAACTTGCAGCTCAAGTAAAACGAAAAGTGGGTGTCATACAATTTACAGACCTTCCTTAAAACATTATGGGTTTGTATAAAGTAGGCTTAGTATGTGTACCTTTTTATTTCCAATCCCAAGATAAAATATTCCATTCATCAGTAGCATCTTTAAAAGTAGATATTGTTTTAAACCCTACCTTTTGATGAGCTTTCATTGATCTAGGATTGCTTGAAGATACTTCTGTTAAGCACAGTTCAAATTGGCTAGAGTATATTTCTTTGTGTTTGAGATACAAATTTTTAAAAACTCCTTTTCCTCTATATTCTTTAGAGATACATACCTGTCCCATAACATAGTAATTAAAATTACTCAGTTTAGAATTTTTAAATGTTGTATTCTCAAAAGTTTCAAACATGGGTACAAGAACAGAAATAAGAGCTCTAAACTCTTTAAGCATTACTAAAGCATATCCTATGACTTTACCATTTTCAACAGCAATTATTTGTTTTGCTTTATTATTCATTTTCAAAAGGAGCTCAAGATTATGTCTTACAGTTACAAATCCATTCTCTTTTTTTAACTCGGGAGATACATTCTCATAGTGGTTATAATTTTGCAGTTCCAAAATCTGCTCTAACTCCTTATTAGACGCTACTGGTCTGAACTCCATTTTTAAGACGGTTAATGGTTGCTAGCGGTTAATATATATAAAGTAACGCGTAAAAAGGCACTAATGTTTCGAATTATTACAGCGGTTTATGTTCTAAAAACGCACTAAACTTTGGAGTAAACATTAAAACTCGTATTAATTATAGCTCTTGTAACCTGTTGGCTTTTAATTGTTCCATTTCTAATTTCTCCAGTTCAGTCAGTTCAATATTGTACCGCAAAATTGATCTAAAAAAGTTAGTTCTGTTTAGCACATACAGCCTACGTTTTATATAAATTATTTTGTTTGCTTCTATTTTACACAAACTTTAAACGTACTTGCATATGGCCTTGGCTTATTTTATAAACCTAATCTGTAAGTTCAATTTAAAAAATAACGCTCCATTGTCTTCATAGATGGCACCAAAATCGTGTCTATTTGAGCTTGCTGTATCTAATTTAGTGTTATTAAATAAGTAATTTTCAAACTCATTTCTGTTGTAAATATGATAGCACAACACATCTCCATTTTCCTTTACAATTAAATATCCACCAGTGGCATCATAGTGTCCAGTCCAAACTTTAGACGGCATCATTCCTAAAGCGATGTCTGTTAAAAATCGTTTAATTTTATATTCGTAAAATTTATGTGCGTTGGAAACGTCAAAGTTTAATGGATTTTTAGAGTTTGTGCTTTCAACTAAATCGAGAATACTCGATTTTTTAGATGAATAAAATTCATAGACGATTTGAGATACTATTTCTGGTAACCTACTGTCGATAAGAATTAAATTATTAGAGAATACTTGTTTTTCTGTTCTTACAAAATCAAACTGGCCATTTAAATTTAAAACAAAATTGATTCTATCCATTATTTTGCTTCTTGAAGAGATTGAATTAATATCTTCTATTTGAGAGGCAGTGAGTTTTACATTAGAAATCTTGAAAATAAAATTAGTTGTTTTACCTGCATTAAGTAAAGTAGAAGGACTTCCTAATTGTGATTTTATACTAAATCCTAAAGTGGGTTGCTGATTTGTTCTTTGGTCGTGAACAACTATTGTAATATCTGTTTTTGCTGTAGAACCTGCTTTTAAAGACATGCAATTAATAGATTGCATAAACGCCTCAATTTCTGGAATAGAAAAGGTTCTTTCCTTATTCTCTTTTATTTTTTCAAGTAAGAATTTAGCCTTTTGCTTAAATTCTGAAATTTTGATGTTCAAAACGTCTTCACCTCCAGAAACCAGTATAATTTCGTCTTGAACTGAATATTGAAACGCCCCATTATTTTCTGTTCTTAACACACGTAAAATAGGATAAACAATACCTTCTATTTTTTCAATCTCTTTGTTTCCAAGAAATAATTGTTTGTCTCCAAGTAATTTAAATAGCGTATAAATTTCACTCCATTCTCCTTTATTTCCCGTAATCATACCCCTTTGAGCTTTTCTATAATTTTTTTAGCTGTTGCCTGAATTGCTGGAACAGCAACAGAATTCCCAAATTGTTTGTATGCTTGAGCGTCTGAAACTACAATTTTATAACGGTCTGGAAAACCTTGTAATCTTGCCCATTCTCTCGGCGTCATCTTTCTTATCCCTTCTCGATTTACATTGCCTTTAATGTTGGTCACAGGAGTAAAGTCTTTTAACCTAAAGTCGTACAGTAAATTTCTTTCTCTTCCCATTCCGCCACAAACCACTGCGTTTGCGGTCCCGTTATTTGGAATTATTTCGAAACCAAATCCATTACCTTTACTGGCGTGGCGCGCTTTATGATTTCTTAAAGTATGTATATACGTTTCAGATAAATAATATTTTACAGATACTGTTTCTGTTTCTAAAACATCTTTAAGAAGTGCTTTTTTCTTTACAGGCTTTGGGTATTCAAACGCTGTGATGTTCAACTCTTTTTTAAAACCTACTATAAATATTCTTTCTCGATTTTGAGGCACACCAAATTCTTTAGCATTTATGACCTGTGGCTCTGGAACAAAATAGCCTAAATCTTCACGCAATACATTTAATATTGTGGCTAATGTTTTTCCTTTATCGTGACTTCTTAAACCTTTTACATTTTCTAAAAATATGGCTTTAGGTTTTTTCGTTTTTATGATTTCGGCGACATCGAAAAATAAAGTCCCTCTTGTGTCTTCAAATCCACCTCTTTTTCCTGCAATAGAAAAGGCTTGACAAGGAAAACCAGCACATAAAACATCAAAACCATCTGGAATATAATTTTTAGTTGCATCCTTTGTAATATCTCCAAATGGAACTTCTCCAAAATTAGCTTGATAAGTTTGTTTTGAGTATTTATCCCATTCACTTGTAAAAACACATTTGCCTTTCAGGTTTTGAAGCGCAAGTCGAAACCCTCCAATTCCAGCAAATAAATCAATAAATTTAAATTCTGGTGTCTCAGGCGCAGGAAAAGGGACACTTTCTTGTTGGGAAATTAAATCGTTTAAAACGTCTTCAACAACTGCATCAGACACTTTTTCTTCTGGGAATTTATAAGCAAATAAATTCTTAACGTGTGCTATGGCATCTAATTTGTAAAACTGAGAGATTCCATTTTCATGGTTATGTAAATAGTGCGTAAACGACGCTTCTGTATCTTTCTCGGATTCTATAAGTGTGACTTTAAACTTTTTTTCTTTAAAATTTTCAATAGATATTTTTTCTTTTAGAATCACTTTTTTTAATAGAATTTAGAAATGGCAAGTTACGAAAAAATATCGTTTTGAATAGATCGAAAGCAATGTGAGCGACAGCACTTTTTGCTTTGTTTGGTTGGCTTTTGGGCTATAAAACACAAGGTTTATGTATGAGAAATGCGACCTGTTTCTGTACGCGTATTTTCCAAAGGCAACCCCAGATGTAGCAAAAAGACAACACCCTTTGTAAACTTTATATTTAGCCCTAAGAAGCGACTAAGACATGGTCTATGCCAATTAGAAACTGAAAAATTAGACTTAATCCCTGCTTAACGCGATAAGAAAAAAGGGGTACACTCTAACTGTTAATTAAAGTGCCCCCCAGTTGTTTTAACTTACACCAATTTTTAAGACCGTGTCCAGGTTTTAGAATCTATAAGCCTAGAATGATTAGATCTAAGGTTAGGGAAAAATGTATTTATTTTTCATCCCTGTTCGTTGTTGACTCTAATTATCTGACAATTAGCTAATTCCAAATTCCAGTTTCACTGGTTTTTTGAGCATATTCCAAAAATGTTTTGGCTTTTCTGCCCAGAACACGTTCTATATCATTAACTACCAATTGATTTTTTGGATTGTTTAAAACATGGCTAAATAAGTACTCGATTAACCAAACAACATCGTTTGGTATTTGCATTTGTTTCATGCCTTCTACATAGTGTTCTAATGAAATGTCATAGAAATTTAATCGTCTTTTAGTGGTGCTTGAAATAATGTTCACAATAGTTTTAAACGTGATTAATTCTGGACCAGTTACCTCAATAATTTCACCATTATAAGTATCATCTAGCAATACAGTTGCTGCTACTTCTGCAATATCATTGGCATCTACAAACGGAATTAAAACATCAGACATTGGTAATGCTACTTCTCCAGAAAGAATAGCATCTAAAAAGATACTTTCGCTCCAATTTTGGTTAAACCAGGAGGCTCGAACGATTGTGTAATTTATACTTGAATTGATAACAATGTTTTCACAGGCTTCGGCTTCAGTT
>CAZLTR010000261.1:0-4697 GCA_964562415.1 uncultured Hyunsoonleella sp.
CTTTAGAACGTGTAGAAATAATGCAGGACTTGCGCAAAGGTCTTTTTGATGTCTTGGTAGGTGTAAATCTACTTCGTGAAGGTTTAGATTTACCAGAAGTATCTCTAGTTGCCATTTTAGATGCCGATAAGGAAGGCTTTTTAAGGTCTAACCGTTCTTTAACACAAACCGTTGGTCGTGCAGCAAGAAATTTAAATGGTAAAGCTATTATGTATGCTGATAAAATCACAAACAGTATGCAAAAAACTATAGATGAGACCAATTACAGGCGCGAAAAACAAATAGCCTATAACACCAAACATAAACAGCAACCTAAGGCACTTAATAAAAGTTTAGACAATGTTCTTTCCAAGAATTCTGTAAGTACCTACAGCTATGAATTAGCAGCAGCAAAGGCCGCAGAACCAGAAAGCGCTTATCTCACTAAACCAGAACTAGAGAAAAAAATACGGGAAAAGCGAAAATTGATGGAAGAAGCGGCAAAAGCACTTGACTTTATCATAGCCGCCCAACTTAGAGATGAACTAAAAACCTATCAAGATAAACTAGAAAAGCTAAAAGCATAGATGTGAACAAGCACATTTGCTTTTAGCTTTTAAATCAATATCTACAGACTTTAAATTTTGCCAATACGTTAAGTTTAACAAATAGCACTTAAAGTTGAGGTCGTTATAAAACCATATGGTTTTGAATTGAAATTAACTTAGGCAGTCAACAATTTATTTTAACCCGCTTTATGCTTTAGAGGGTCGTCATGAAACTCTTAGCTCCAAACACACTATTATACTACTAATGTGTAAGGTTTAGTTGTACTGTGTTTTAAAAATATCAATAAGCACATCTGGCGGTACAATTTTATTTGGAAAACTTTCCATAAGATACAATACTTTAGAAATAGACTCATGGCTTAATCCCATTCGCAATCCAAAGTTAAAGAGCTTAATAACGCCTTCTGCGCTACTTCTATCTTCATCATGCTCTTGTTCTATATTCATTAAAAGTACAAGCCTATGAAATTGAACAATACGCTCACTATGAGACTCTAAATGAGTATAGTTTATTGGATTAGTAATTAAATAATTAAAATCGTGACGCGACACATCTAATTGTTTAGCGACACCTAGCAAAAAATTGTACTCAATCTCTTTTATATCTTTTTTATCATACTGCGCAAAAGCAATCATTTCTGACAATAGACTTAATTTTTCTACCTTATTAATCATGTTCTGAGGGTGTTTCGATTATAATTTCAATTTACACATAAACCTCTTTTTATAATCGTGATTTTTGGGTCTCTCATCGAAAAACCCTATGTGATTCATCGGTGATTTTATTTACTTTATCTCAGCTTAAAAAATTTAATCTAAAAAAATTGCATATCATCCCATAGAACTTTTATAGTATAAGGTAAAACAAAATATCACAAACTACTGAAAAACAACATGTTAAATCTAAAACAAATGGTGTAAATTCAATATTAATTAATCTCACAAAATAGAGTACCTTTGCGGTATTGAAAAAACACGAGAAAAGTCTATGGCTTCTATCAAAATCGATGAAATGCATTGGGTTAAACCCTCAAAATTAATGACATGACAAACAATGATGTTTTAAAGAAGTTAAGAGTCGCTCTTAAATTAAGAGATGACGATATTGTAAGCATACTAGCCTTAGTAGATTTTAGGATTTCTAAAAGTGAGCTAGGCGCTTTTTTTAGAAGAGAAGACCACCCCAAGTATATGGAATGTGGCGACCAGATTTTGCGGAACTTTTTAAATGGTTTGGTCATACACCTTAGAGGTCCCATGCCTCCAAAACAACAATCTACTCCTAAAAAATCTGGACATAGATCACAAAAAAAGAGCAACGATTAAATTACCGTTGCTCTTTTTTTGTAAAATGACTCATCGTAAACGATTATGCCAATACCTCTTGTACTTTATCTGCGGCTTCTTGAAATTCAGTAGCACTTAATACATCAAGTCCAGAGTTGTCTATCAATTCCTTTGCAATATCAGCATTTGTACCTTGTAATCTTACAATAATTGGTACATTGATATTACCCATATTTTTATAAGCATCGATAACTCCTTGAGCAACACGGTCGCATCTTACAATACCACCAAAAATGTTAATTAAAATCGCCTTAACTTCAGGATCTTTTAAGATAATTTTAAAAGCGGCCTCAACTCTAGCTGCATCGGCAGTACCACCAACATCCAAAAAGTTAGCTGGTTCTCCACCTGCTTGCTTGATTAAATCCATAGTTGCCATAGCCAAACCTGCACCATTAACCATACAACCTACATTTCCATCTAAATCTACGTAGTTTAATCCTACTTCTTTAGCTTCAACTTCAATTGGATTCTCTTCACGTAAATCTCTTAAATCTACGTAATCTTTATGTCTGTACAATGCATTTTCATCTATAGTTACTTTTGCATCTACTGCCATTATTTTGTCATCACTTGTTTTTAAAACAGGATTGATTTCAAATAAAGAAGCATCAGACTTTACATAAGCTGTATATAAAGCAGTAATAAATTTTGTCATTTCTTTAAACGCCAATCCAGAAAGACCTAAATTAAAAGCTACACGTCTTGCTTGAAAAGGAACTAAACCAACCGCTGGATCTACTTCTTCAGTAAATATTAGATGCGGCGTCTCTTCTGCAACAGTTTCAATATCCATACCACCTTCGGTAGAATACATAATCATATTTTTTCCTGTACTACGATTTAATAAAACAGAAACATAGAATTCATCCGTTTCACTTTCTCCTGGGTAATACACATCTTCTGCAACTAATACTTGGTGTACGCGCTTCCCTTCTGCAGAAGTTTGAGGCGTTACCAAATCCATACCTATGATTTGACCAGCAATCTCTTCTACTTCTTTTAGATTCTTAGCGAGTTTTACACCACCACCTTTTCCACGTCCACCAGCATGAACCTGCGCTTTAATTACGTGCCAACTTGTACCAGTTTCTGATGTTAATTGTTTCGCTGCTGCCACAGCTTCTTGAGCATTTTGAGCCACAATACCTCTTTGAATGCGTACACCAAAACTGCTTAATATTTCTTTACCTTGATACTCGTGTAAATTCATAATTTGTTATGTCGTTTTTTTAAGAAAAACAAATGTAAATAATCAGCCGTAATTATTCTAATAAATAAACCAGTTAATACGTTAATATTTTAAGTAAATTTCATATTGTTAAATAATTAACATTATGTTGAATTTGTATTATTTTTGGTTATTTGTTTGTTTTTGATATCAAAAAAATATCTTTGTCAAAAATTAATTATATAGAAATGGAACATTCCCAGTTGGTAAAGATTGCAAATGAATTTGGAAGCCCAGTATACGTTTATGATGCTGAGAAAATTGAGTCTCAATATAAAAGATTAACCAATGCATTTAAATCTGTAAAACACCTTAAATTAAATTATGCTGTAAAGGCCTTATCAAACCTATCTATATTAAAGTTATTTAAAAAATTAGGTTCTGGAATAGATACGGTTTCTATACAAGAGGTAAAATTAGGATTAGCAGCTGGCTTTTCTCCAGACCAAATTATTTTTACACCAAACGGAGTAGCTTTAGATGAGATTGAAAAAGCGGCTAAATTGGGGGTTAAAATAAACATTGACAATTTGTCTATTTTGGAACAGTTTGGAAGCAAACATCCTAAGATTCCAGTTTGTATTAGAATTAACCCGCATGTAATGGCAGGTGGTAATGCTAATATTTCTGTAGGACATATTGATTCTAAATTTGGGATTTCTATTCATCAAATCCCTCACCTCTTGCGCATTGTAGAAAATACAAAAATGAATATCAATGGTATCCATATGCATACAGGAAGTGATATTTTAGATATTGATGTATTTTTATATGCCAGCGAAATTTTATTTGAAACAGCTAAGCAATTTAAAAACCTTAAGTTTATTGACTTTGGATCTGGTTTTAAAGTGCCTTACAAACCTGGTGATATTGAAACTAATATAGAAGAGTTAGGTGAAAAATTATCGGCAAAATTCAATGCGTTTTGTAAAGAATATGGTGCTGATTTAACTTTAGCATTCGAGCCTGGTAAATTTTTAGTAAGCGAATCTGGACACTTTTTAACAAAAGTAAATGCTGTTAAGCAAACTACATCTACTGTTTTTGCTCAGGTAGATTCTGGTTTCAATCACTTAATACGTCCTATGTTTTATGGTTCGCATCATGAAATAGACAATATATCGAACCCTGAGGGGCGTGAACGGTTTTATTCTGTAGTGGGATACATTTGTGAAACAGATACTTTTGGTAATAACAGACGTATTACTGAAATTAATGAAGGGGATATTTTGCGTTTTAAAAATGCTGGTGCTTATTGCTTTTCTATGGCTAGCAATTACAACTCAAGATTTAGACCAGCTGAAGTATTGTGGTACAACGGCGAAGCACACTTGATAAGAAAACGTGAAACTTTTGAAGACATTATGCATAATCAAATAGAAGTAGAGTTTTCTAAAAAAAAGACTAAAGCAAAAACAGCTTCAGTTTAACCCAAATTATGCAGTTGAAAATCTATTACGATTTTCAACTGCTGCAAATACTAGTGCTATGCGTCGTTTTTTAATTTAGCCATAGTGGTAAAAACATTAGTAGTTATGGCATTTGAAACCCTCATGGCGATATTCTAATGC
>CAZLTR010000262.1:0-4671 GCA_964562415.1 uncultured Hyunsoonleella sp.
TAGCATTCGATTCGGTTACTGTAGCACCGTATATGGGCAAAGATTCTGTAGAACCGTTTTTGGCGTTTCAAGATAAGCATACTATTATGTTAGCCTTAACCTCTAATCAAGGCGCGTTCGATTTCCAAACCAAAACGATAGACGGCAAGGAAGTGTATAAGCAGGTTTTAGAAACGTCTAAGTCTTGGAAGAATTCCGAACGTTTAATGTATGTGGTGGGGGCTACAAAAGCTGAATATTTAGCAGAAATACGAGCAATTGTTCCCGATAGTTTTTTATTAGTGCCTGGCGTTGGTGCCCAAGGAGGCAACTTACAAGACGTTTGTAAATATGGAATTCATAAAACAAATATCGGACTTCTAATTAATTCTTCAAGAGGTATTATATATGCCGCTCAAGGATCCGATTTTGCAACTGCAGCGGCTCAAAAAGCAGAAGTATTACAAAAGGACATGGCCTTGGCATTAAAAACCTATCTATAACTTTAGGATGATGACAAACTCCTATTAATGTATAAACACAATTGGTTAGGCTGTCTACTACAGTTAATGGTACTAGGGTTTATGCTCTAGCAGATGCTTTGTACGAGTACCTAACGTGTTTAATAAAATGGGAAAATTACAAAGTGTTAAGCAGGTCGATGCGTTGTAATGTGAGATGGCTGTTATATGATGTGCTTTAGGCTGTTTTTATATTTTTTATAGCTACCTACGTTCGAAAAAAGTGTACTATTTAAAAAAGACAGTTGTTAAAACAATAGAAACAAAAGATTGGAGTTGTGTTAGGAGCATATTTGGTTTTTAAGTTGCAAGTGTGTCTAAAATTGAATGCTTAACTTAGAACAATAAAACGATTTACAATACCAAAATTACAAATACGATAAAAGCGTAATGAAATTAGATATATTAGCTATAGGGGCGCATCCCGATGATGTAGAGTTAGGCTGTGGCGGCACTATAGCAAAAGAAATAGCAAATGGCAAAAAAGTGGGGATTATAGACTTAACCAAGGGTGAATTAGGCACTCGTGGTGATGCTACAACACGAGCTAAAGAATCGGTTAAGGCGGCCAAAATATTAGGTGTTTCTACCAGAGTGAATATGGGATTTGCCGATGGATTTTTTACCAATAGTAAAGCCCATCAATTGGCATTAATTAAAATGATACGTAAGTTTCAACCCGAACTTGTATTGTGTAATGCAATAGACGATCGGCATATCGATCATGGTAAAGGCAGCCGTTTGGTAAGTGATGCTTGCTTTTTAAGTGGTTTGTTAAAAATAGAAACAAAGGAAGGTGACACTATACAAGCGCCATGGCGCCCAAAACAAGTGTATCACTATATACAATGGAAAGATTTAAAGCCAGATGTTGTTGTAGACATTTCTGGATTTACAGAAACTAAGATGAACGCCGTTTTAGCCTATGAAACTCAGTTTTTTAATGCCGCGCTTAAGGGGCCCGAAACCCCTATATCGAGTCAAAATTTTACAGACAGTGTTGTGTACAGGGCTAGAGATCTAGGTCGCCTTATTGGTACAGAAGCAGGTGAAGGGTTTACCGTAGAGCGTTATCCAGCTGTTAATAGTTTGTTCGACTTGAGGTAGTTATAAAAAAGATATAAATTTTTAAAAAAAGTCTTTGTTTATAAGAATTAAAACATTTAAATTTGCACTCGCATTGAGAAATGCACGTCATAAATGAGCGTTTTATAAGCCTTATTTATACAAATGGTGGTTGTAGCTCAGTTGGTTAGAGCATTGGTTTGTGGTACCAAGGGTCGCCGGTTCGAATCCGGTCTTCCACCCAAATTATAAAGCCTTTCAATGTGTTTTGAAAGGCTTTTTTTGTATCCAATTTTGTTGATTTGTAAGTCCGTATTACATCAATCATTTTAATTTAAACGTTTTACCATGTCTAAAGTTGTTTTAATTACAGGAGGTTCATCAGGAATAGGGAAATCTATAGGGCAGTACCTTCAAGCTAATGGGTTTAAAGTTTATGGAACCAGTCGCCAACCTAGCAATTATGCAGGGCATGCCTTTCCGCTAATTCCTTTAGATGTTAAGGATACAGCTACCATAGCAACTGCTGTTGCTACAGTACTGGCAAAAGAAGACCGTTTAGATATTCTTATCAATAACGCAGGGGCAGGGATTACTGGGCCTTTAGAAGAAATACCAGAGGCAGAAATGAAGGCTAATTTCGATCTTAATTTTTTCGGACCTATTAATGTGATTAAAGCGGTATTGCCACAAATGCGACGCCAAAAGTCTGGATTAATTATTAATGTAACCTCTATTGCTGGGTATATGGGCTTGCCTTACCGTGGTATCTATAGTGCTAGTAAAGGTGCCTTAGAGTTGGTTACCGAGGCTTTTCGTATGGAAGTGAAGGGCTTTGGTATAGAAATGACTAATGTAGCACCAGGCGATTTTGCTACTAATATTGCAGCTGGGCGTTACCATGCCCCTTTAAAAGTAGACTCCCCTTATAAAACCTCTTATGGTAAAACGTTAGAGCTTATGGATGCACATGTAGATTCTGGGAGTGACCCAGATATTATGGCAAAGGCGGTTTACAATATTATAAAGACAAAACAACCTAAAGGCCATTATAAAGTAGGGGTATTTATGCAAAAATTCTCAATTGTTTTAAAGCGTGTATTGCCCGATACGGTTTATGAACGTTTGCTCATGAAACACTATAATTTGTAAACCTAAAGCGTACTAAAACCACACTACCTTTTGCAACAGCTTGCTTAAAATGAGATGTAACGAAAACTTTAAGCAATTTTTAATAGATTTTATACAAACTTAATTCCTAAACAGCTATAATATTGTAAATTCGCTGCGTTAGGGATAGTAGTGGCATCCTTTTTTGTGTAAGCTATACGATATTTGAGCTTATTATAGGTTTACAACGGCGGCATTATTGTAGTAAATACAGCTTTAACTCACAAAAAAGATACAGCGAATAGCCCGACCCAAAGGGGAACGCCCCAAAAAACAGAAGTGAAACTATAATTATATATACAATGAAATTTTTTATTGATACTGCAAATTTAGACCAGATAAAGGAGGCTCAGGATATGGGGGTTTTAGATGGTGTGACAACAAACCCATCATTAATGGCTAAAGAAGGTATTACAGGGCATGATAATATTATGCAACACTATTTAGACATTTGTAATATTGTAGATGGCGATGTAAGTGCCGAAGTAATTTCTACAGATGTAGAAGGCATGATTAAAGAAGGTGAGGCGCTTGCTGCTTTACACAAACAAATTGTGGTAAAATTACCAATGATTAAAGATGGTATTAAAGCGTGTAAATATTTTTCGAGCAAAGGTATTAAAACCAATGTAACGCTTGTATTTTCTGCAGGACAAGCGTTGTTAGCAGCTAAGGCTGGTGCGACTTACGTATCTCCGTTCTTAGGGCGTTTAGATGATATTTCTACAGATGGTTTGAACTTGATCTCTGAAATTCGTCAAATTTATGACAACTATGGTTTTGAAACACAAATTTTATCGGCTTCTGTGCGTCATACGATGCACGTAATCGATTGTGCTAAAATAGGATCGGATGTTATGACGGGACCTTTAAGCTCTATAGAAGGCTTATTAAAGCACCCTTTAACCGATATTGGTTTAGCTAAATTCTTAGAAGATTATAAAAAAGGCAACTAAGATAAGTTAGATTAAAGCTAAAAAAAGCGCCAAAATTAGAATTCTAATTTTGGCGCTTTTTTAGTTTGTATAATGGTAATGAATTTACTTTTTTTGTTTGTTGATTTCGTCCTGCAACTGGCGTCTTACTTTCTGTTCGCGTTCTAGAGCTGTTTTACGGTGCTCTTCGAATTCTTCTTCAATTTCAGACAGATTTTGTTTGGCGCGTTTGGTAATGGCATTACTGTTTTTAAACTTGTAAATAAAGAAGAGTAAAAAGGCCAATAAGCCACCAATAATACTCCACATAAGTGTGTTGTAACCACCTTTGCTCATAGGAATACCAAATAGAGACATACTGTCTTTTTCGAGATTGGTACTGTCTAAATCGTTTTGGGTTTTAGACAAATTGGTTTTTAATTGTGAGATTTCTTCGGCCTGTGTTTTAACAACAGCTTGCGTTTTATTAAGGTCTTTTCTAATTTCTATTAGAGAATCTTTAACATGTTTTCTCAAGGTAAATAACCAACCCGTTTTTACGGCTTCGTAGGGGGCTCCATTTGTACCTTTAAAATTGCCAGATTTTCTAATAAGATATTCAAACTGGTTATCTATAGTACCACTGTTAAGCGATAAAGTTTCATCGGCTTTTGGAGTTTGCGAAAAAGATAGATTTATAAAAAGAGCACATGCGAGAACAATACGGTAATTAGAGGGATTCATGTAATTGAATTTAGAGTTTTTACTGCTAATGCGAATGTATAAAATTAAGTTTAAAAATTAGGGTAAAGCACACAAATATACCTAGTTTATAAACCTGTTTATACCACATACGAAAATTGTGAAGATTTGGATGTTTATAATTGAAGTTAATTGTAAAAAAAGAAAAAGCATAAGATCTATAGGCTTTGTACAACTTTAAAATACCACGTATAATACTGATAGGATTTGTGTAAATTTTAAGAGAAAAATCTTAAATATATCGTTTTGTTTTTTCTACT
>CAZLTR010000263.1:0-560 GCA_964562415.1 uncultured Hyunsoonleella sp.
CTTTTCTCTATAATCTACCGTTAAAGGTAAAAAATCTACATCTGCAGCGTGGTAATTGGAAACTACAGTACACAAAAGCATACATTTTCCAGATTGTACAACAACAGAGCCATGTGCCTGTTTTGCTAATTTTCCGGTTTCAATAGAAATTTCTCTACCGTCACCAAGGTCTATAACCTCTTTAAATGTTTGTGGAATCATAAATTTTTTCTTGTAATTTAAACATGCGTATGCTGTCTAAATTATATTAAACAATGGTCGTTGTGTTGTTGTGTGTAGTTGTTGTGTGTAGACAGTGTTAAATGCCTTTGAGCGACCAATGAAAAACTATAGTTAGCTTCTTAAATACGTAATTTATACTCTTACGTTAGAGTGGTGTTTTATACTTAAGTAGTTTAAAATAGATATGTTACTTAAGTTTATATTTTAAATTGGACTAAACGAATGCCATCGCCAGTACCAAAATAAAAACCACGCTTAAAAGCGTGGTTTCCATTAAGAATTATTTTCTTAATCCTAATTCTTTAACTATTGCACGATATCTTAAGACATCTTTCTTT
>CAZLTR010000263.1:570-3111 GCA_964562415.1 uncultured Hyunsoonleella sp.
TAACAAGACTTTGATATTAAGCTATCAAAGTCTTGTTAAACAATGGTCGTTGTGTTGTTGTGTGTAGTTGTTGTAAATGACATTTAATGTCTGACCAATGAAAAACTGTATTTAGCTTCTTCAACTCGAATTTTAGACGCTTTCGATTGCGTTGTATAGTAATAAAAAACCACGCTGTTAGGCGTGGTCTTTATATTTAGATTATTTTCTTAATCCTAATTCTTTAACTATTGCACGATATCTTAAAATATCTTTCTTAGTTAAATAGTCAAGTAACGCGCGACGCTTACCTACTAATTTTACTAAAGAACGCTCTGTGTTATAATCTTTACGATTTTGTTTTAAGTGTTCTGTTAAGTGGTTAATTCTTTGTGTGAATAATGCAATTTGACCTTCTGCGCTTCCAGTGTCGTTTTTGCCTTTACCGTGTTTTGCAAAGATTTCTTCTTTGGCTTCTTTTGTTAAATACATGCTAATATTATTGTAAATGATTTTTATGTACACGAAAGATTTTCGTCTTTCGAGCGGCAAATATAGTGATTTTTTAAAGATACAGCATATAAAATCAACAGATTAAGAGAAAAAGTAAAACTGTTGTTAACACTTAATGTGCTTCAATAAAAAATGGGATGAGCTCCAAGTATTTTTGTATTAAGCACTTGAGTTTACGATTTGCAGGTACGATCTTAAATTATTTGTTAAATAGGATAGTATTGGCATCTAGAGGTGAGATGGTATGCGTATATAAAGTGTATAAGTTTGACATACATGTTTTTAGAATGACTCTTAAAATTTTAACACAACTGCTACAGCATTATGTAATGTAAACTAAGGGACAAAGTAATACTTGTTTTTAATACATGTGTACATGAAAAGATAAATATGCTATGAAAGTACTTTCTTCCCAAGACAGATATCCTAATTCTCCAGACTTTTTAGAAAAAATTTTTAATAGCACTTATCACGGTATTGCAATTCTAGATATGTGTGGTAATTGGCTTAAAGTGAATGACAGTTTATGTCATTTATTTGGATATGATAGAGCAGAATTGCTAGCTATGGATCTACAAAAGATTATATACAAAGAGGATGTGTTGGTACATAAATATAAATATAATAAATTAAAGGAAGGTATTATTAATCAGTATCGCGTTAAACAACGTTATGTACACAGAGAAGGTACTGTAATACAACTTTTAGTATCTGTGTCTTTAATAAAAGATACCACACAAGCCCCTAAATATATTATTTGGCAATTTAATAATGTTACCAAACAGGAGGCTTATAACGATAATTTAAGGGTGACTTTAAATTTAGCAAAAAAACAAAATGAACAGCTCAATGCTTTTGCAGATATAATTACACATAATTTAAGGTCGCACTCTAGTAATTTGTCCACATTAGTTGGGTTTTTAGAAGAGGATTTTAGGTGGTTGCTTACTAACGAAAGCTATATGCTTTTAAAAAGAGCCATTGGTAATCTAGAAGAAACAGTATCTCATTTAACGGAGGTCGCTAAGATAAAGCAAGTAGAGTCTAATCAAATTAAAATTTTGAATGCCAATAGTTATGCCGAGAAAGGTGTGTTTAATGTTGCAGCACTGGCTAAACAGGCTAATGTGGGGATTAGTAATTGTGTTGATAGCAATTTGCATATTGCTGCGATACCTGCGTATTTAGATAGTATTATTTTGAATTTGCTAACGAATGCCATAAAATACAGATCCCATAAACGTAAGCCCCTTATAAAACTAACCGCTAGTGTAGAAAATGATTTTTTAGTACTAAAGGTTTCAGATAATGGATTAGGGATAGATTTAGAAAAATTTGGAGATGAAATCTTCAAAATGTACAAGACATTTCATCACAATGAAGATGCTACAGGAATTGGATTGTTTATCACTAAAAATCAAATAGAATCTATGGGAGGACGTATTACTGTTAAGAGTAGTGTGGGGGTAGGTACTGAATTTTCTGTTTTTTTTAAATATATACCAGTTTCAGAAATAGGTGAACCCCATTGCTAAACGTTCTTATAGCAGTTTTGTTTAAGTAGATAAAAAACTAAAGAGGGGATATAAAAAAAGAGGTCGTCTAAATTGAAGCATAAAAAGCTTAAAATAAAAAAGAGATTTCACAAAATTAATTCGTGAAATCTCTTATAATGAAGTCTACCTTTTGAAAATAAGCCTACTTTTTCAGTGGCCTCGTTCTAGGCTCGCTTTTTTATGCTCTTAAAGGTTGATTGGTAATCAAATCTATATATTGATTCACTTTATGTTTTAAGTCTTTTCTTAATGTAATAAAGTCTAGAAAGCCATGTTCTAGTAAAAATTCTGAAGTTTGGAACCCTTCTGGGAGTTCTTTTCCAGTTGTGTCTCTAACAATTCGTGGTCCAGCAAAACCAATCAAGGCACCAGGTTCGCTAATGTTAATATCTCCTAACATGGCAAAAGAAGCAGTAGTACCTCCTGTTGTGGGGTCGGTACATAATGATATGTATGGAATTTTAGCATCTGCTAATTGTGCTAATTTTACAGA
>CAZLTR010000263.1:3121-4657 GCA_964562415.1 uncultured Hyunsoonleella sp.
ATGTTTTTACCAATTGCATTAATGATAAAGCTGCTTCCATCATTCTAGCGCCTCCAGATTTAGAAATGACCATTAATGGAATATTATGTTTTAAGGAATAATCGGCAGCACGTGCAATTTTTTCACCAACAACACTTCCCATAGAGCCGCCTATAAAAGCAAAATCCATACAAGCGATGACTAAATCTTTACCTTTAGATTTGCCTACGGCAGTTCTTACAGCGTCTTTTAGTTTGGTTTTTTCTTGGGCTGCTTTTAAACGATCTGGATAATTTTTTGTGTCTTCAAATTTTAAAGGATCTTTAGATTCGAGTTTAGTATCTAACTCTTTAAATAGATTATCATCAAAAAGAATTTCAAAATATTCTTTACTTCCTATTCTTACATGATAACCGTCTTCTGGACTCACATAGAAGTTCTGTTCAAGTTCTTTGGTGTCTACAATTTTACCAGTAGGAGATTTGTACCAAAGACCCTTTGGGATATCTTTTTTCTCTGCTGTTTTAGTTTGTATTCCTTTATCTTTTCTTTTAAACCAAGACATATGATATAGCTTTTTTTATGGTTTGTTTAGATTAAAATATCCAGTTTTAAAACTGGGTATGTATCGATTTTTATATTTTTAAAAGCTTTAGAGTGCAATTAAAAATAAAAAAGCCCAAAGACAAAATTAAACCTTTTTTTAATTAACGGGTCATAACGCCCACCGTTTTATTGAAAATGTTTTAAAATACAACATAAAAAAAGGTTTTACATTTTCTGTAAAACCTTTTGTAATAGAATTTATTAGTAGTTATAACTTATAATGTATTTACATTATTAAGATCCTCAAACGCTTTCTTTAGGCGCTCTACAAATGTTTTTTCGCCTTCTCGTAACCATACTCTTGGGTCGTAAAACTTTTTGTTAGGCACGTCATCTCCATCAGGATTACCTATTTGTGCTTTTAGATATTCTGCCTTAGCTCCCATGTAATCTCTAACACCAGTCATAAATGCATATTGCAAATCGGTATCAATATTCATTTTTATAACACCATAGCTAATACCTTCACGAATTTCATCTACCGTAGAACCAGAACCACCATGAAATACAAAATCAATATGATTGTGTTCCACACCATATTTCTTAGAAATGTATTCTTGAGAATTTTTCAGGATTTTAGGAGTTAGTTTTACATTTCCAGGTTTATAGACACCATGTACATTACCAAATGCAGCCGCTATGGTGAATCTATGGCTAACCTTGCTTAATTCTTCGTAAGCATAAGCGACTTCTTCGGGTTGCGTGTATAATTTAGAATCGTCCACATCGGTATTATCTACACCATCTTCTTCACCACCTGTAATTCCTAATTCAATTTCTAAAGTCATATTCATTTTAGACATGCGCTCTAGGTAGCGTTTACATATGGCTATATTTTCTTCAATTGGTTCTTCAGAAAGATCAATCATATGCGAACTGTATAAGGATTTTCCAGTTTCGGCAAAGTGTTTTTCACTAGCATCTAACAATCCATCAATCCAAGGTAATAAC
>CAZLTR010000264.1:0-4632 GCA_964562415.1 uncultured Hyunsoonleella sp.
ACTCCAATGCAAACAAACAGGCAATACCCCCACCCTAATTCGTATAGAAACCGATGCAGGTCATGGTGCAGGCACCCCTGTTAGCAAAATTATTGACCAATATGCCGATATTTTTGGATTTACGCTCTTTAATATGGGGTTTGAGCGTTTACCAAATGTGGAATAACAATTTATTAGGATGGCAACGCTTCTTTCACTAAATATCAAGCTTTATTGAGATAAGAAATTCGATTGTCGAATTAACTACGATTATCTTTAAGACAAACACTAAATATATAAAAAATGCACAAATAGACAGGTTAAAAACTATTTATTTTGACTATATTTACTGTATTAACATAAAATTTGTCAATGTTAAACCTTATTCCGACAGAAAAAATTATAGAACGTCTTCGCTATGAAAATCCATGGTGGATCACTAAAGAAGTGCCGAACACATATAGTGCAATGTCTAAGAGGTTATATTTTGATCTATTTTATCCATTCGTCCTCGAAAGAAGTGTTAATAGAGCTTTAGTCCTAATGGGACCTAGGCGGGTTGGAAAAACAGTAATGTTATTTCATTCTATTGAAAACTTATTGAAAGAAGGTATACACCCTCATAAACTATTCTTTATCGGAATTGACAACCCAATTTACGTCAACTTGAGCTTAGAGGACGTTTTAACTTTATGTAAAGCATCCTTAAATCTTGAAAACCTTCACAATTGCTATGTCTTTTTTGATGAAATACAATATTTGAAAGATTGGGAAAGGCATTTAAAAGTATTGGTAGACTCTTATCCTAAAACTAAATTCATTGTTTCTGGTTCGGCAGCTGCAGCTTTGAAATGGCACAGTACGGAAAGTGGAGCGGGTAGGTTTACTGATTTCTTATTACCCCCATTAACATTTCAAGAATATATCCATTTGAAAAAATTAGATCATTTAATTTTTGAAGGTGATATTCAATATGGAGTCAAAGATATAAAGTATTGCTTAACGCATAATTCAAAAGCGTTAAACAAAGAATTTATCCATTATTTGAATTTTGGAGGCTACCCAGAGGTTGTATTGTCTGAAAAAATACAAGGTGATATGGGAAGATATGTAAAAAATGATATTGTAGACAAAGTTCTTCTAAGAGATTTACCAAGCTTGTATGGAATCAAAGATGTTCAAGAATTAAACAGATTTTTTACATACATAGCTTATAATACTGGAAATGAATTTTCATATGAAACAATGTCTAGGGAAAGTGGAATTCAAAAAGATACACTAAAAAAATACCTAGAATATTTAGAATCCGCATTTCTAATTAAGGTATTAAATAAGGTTGGAGTCAATGCAAAAAGATTAAAAAGAATAACAAGCTTTAAAGTATATCTTACCAACCCATCACTTCGCACTGCTTTATTTTCTCCAATAATTGAAACAGACAAAGAAATGGGAAATATGGTGGAAACAGCAATTCTTTCACAATGGATGCATAGAGAACAATTAGATTTAACCTATGCGCGATGGAAAGACGGCAGAAATGAAGGTGAAGTAGATCTTGTTTTAGTAGATGACAAAAATTACAAACCTGTTTGGGGCGTAGAAATTAAATGGAGTAACCGATATTTTGATAAACCTCAAGAATTGAAAAGTTTAATTAAATTTTGTAAAGCAAATAAATTTGAATCTGCTGTTGTCACTTCAATTGACCAAATAGGAATGAAAGAGGTACAAGATTTGAAATTTACTTTTCTTCCTGCATCGTTATATGCTTATAATATTGGAGAAATCACACTAAAGATGAAAACTAATAATTAAAGCTCGTTATCGCTACATAGCTAAGCCTATCAGTAGCGATACTTGGTGTCCCATCAATGCAACTTACTCACTATTAATTATATTGACTATCAAAAAAACCTCAACAATTTTTCCCTTATAAAATCGTAGCTTTTACCGTATTTTTGCAGCCTATGCTTAACGTTACTGCACTTACTTTTTCGTATCAAAAATCAACCGTATTAAAAGACCTGTCTTTTACGGCTAAGGTTGGTGAAAACATTGCTATTATTGGAGAAAGCGGCTCTGGAAAAAGCACCTTATTAAAAGTTTTGTACGGGGAGTACGATTTAGACAAAGGACAAATATTTTGGAAAGACCAAGAGGTTTTAGGCCCTAAACACAATTTGGTGATTGGCTACGATTTTATGAAGTATGTGGCGCAAGAATTCGATTTAATGCCTTTTATTACGGTAGAAGAAAACATTGCCAAATACCTTTCGCGCTTTTACCCCGAAGAAACGCAACAGCGCGTAGACGAACTTATTAAAGTGGTAGAATTAGAGGCTTTTGCTAAAGTAAAAGTAAAAACCCTTAGTGGTGGCCAAAAACAACGTGTGGCACTTGCTAGAGCACTCGCCAAACAACCTGAAGTTCTATTACTAGACGAGCCTTTTAGTCATATCGACAACTTTAAAAAACAAAGTTTACGGCGTAGTGTTTTTAGCTACTTAAAAGCTAAGAACATCACATGTATTGTGGCGACCCACGATAAAGAAGATGTCCTTGGTTTCGCCGATAGAATGCTGGTCTTGGACCAAAAACATGTCGTAGCAAACGCTGCTCCCAACGTTTTATTTAAAACGCCAAAATCACCTTTAATCGCTGCTTTTTTTGGAGAATTTAATACCATTCATAATACTATCGTATATGCGCACCAATTGCGTGTTGTAAAAACATCGGCGCTTCAAGCTAAAGTTGAGCAGGCCTATTACAAAGGACAATTTTATTTAATTGCAGCTAAATGGGAGTCCTCTACCCTATTTTTTGAACACCATGAGGCGCTTCAAAACGGAACTTTGGTTTGTCTTGAGGTTGTAAAGTAAATGCTCCTTGACTGCTTTTTCTTTTTTTAAGTACTATTTTACACGTTACGAGATGCGAAAACATGTCCCTCCTAACAAGGAGGGAGTCAGGGAGGTGTTTTTACAAAACTTAAAAATATATGTTTATACGTAATAACACACTCCTTAGCCCCTCTTTGTAGAGGGGAAACTCTTGCTCAACCTTTAGTTGTGCTTTTATGGCTTTAAACGCTATTTTTACAGGTTACGAGCAGCGCAAACATGTCCCTCCTAATAAAGAGGGAATAAGGGAGGTGTTTCGCAAAACTTAAAAATATATGCTTATACGCAACAACACACCCCTTAATCCCCTCTTTGTAGAGGGGAAACTCTTGTGCTAATAATTAACTTTAATTATGTTATATTAAGTCACACAATAATCTGTTTTTTTACAATGAACTTATCTGAACGATTTTCAGGTTGTATTTTATGTGGTGCTATAGGTGACGCCATGGGAAGCTCGCATGAAAACACTTTTCTTAGCAATGTAAATGATACTCAAACATTCTATCCTTATGGTAAACCACAACAAAAAGAGCCTCTATGGAAAGTCACAGATGATACGCAATTAACGTTAGCTACTTGCGAAGTCATAATAGAAAACAAAACCTTTAAAATTGAAAACTACACAAAAAAATATCTCGATTATTTCTTGAAAAACAAAATATCTGGTATAGGTTCTAGCACATTAAAAGCATTACAAGAATTACAAGCTGGAGGACATTGGAGTTTAGTTGGGCGGAGAGGTGAATATGCCGCTGGAAATGGTGCTGCCATGAGAATGGCTCCTTTAGCTTTTGTTGATGGTATTTCCAGAGAACAGATAAGAAATTTAAGCATAATAACTCACAATAACGACGAAGCTTATGTAGGCGCACTATGTGTTATATTGGCTATACGAGCAATATTAGATAACAGTTGGACAGGTAAAGAATGTTTAATTGAATTTTTAATCGACCACATTCCTGACACGAAATTAAGAGATAGGCTTATTAAAATTAGGACTATCGAAGATCTTCTTGAAGTTGGAACGTTAGGAAATAGTGGATATGTTGTAGACTCTATACCATTAGCCGTTGCCGCGGCCAATAAAGTATTAAAAATAGGTGTTTCTAAAATGTATGCACAGTTAATGCAAATAGGTGGGGATACAGACACAAATGCCTCAATTGCAGGACAAATAGTAGGTACCCTAATCGGCAGAAATAACATTCCTAAATCTTTGTTCAATCAACTTAGAGCATTAAAAGATTACCCTTGGATAGACAATACCATAAATCAATTTATAGATCGTAAATGGAGGTAATATCACCTTCTTCGGGAGGGAGAAACTCTTGCCTAATCTTTAGTTGTGCTTTTATACCTTTAAGCACTATTTTACAGGTTACGAGCAGCGAAAGCATGTCCCTCCTAATAAGGGGGCCTCAAGGCCGTGTTTCGCAAAACTTAAAACTATATACTTATACGTAATAACACTCCCCTTAATCCCCTCTTTTTAGAGGGGAAACTCTTGCCTAATCTTAGTTTATGCTCTTACGCCTTTAAGTACTATTTTACAGGTCAGCAAATGTGTAAAGATGTCCCTTCTAATAAGGAGGGCGTCAAGGCCCTGTTTCATAAAACTTAACAGTATTATACACTTACACGTAATAACACTACCCTTAGTCCTCTCTTTGTAGAGGGGAAACTCTTACCCAATCTTTAGTTGTGCTTTGATTTAGAAAATTTTAACGAATTACCTATCAAACTTTTTCAA
>CAZLTR010000265.1:0-4622 GCA_964562415.1 uncultured Hyunsoonleella sp.
TAACAGGGGGTGATGCTAATTTCTTGTCAGAACAATTAAAAAGTAGCATATTTGCGAACTCAAATTTTATTTTAGAAGGACTCAACTATATTTTGAAATTTAATTCAAACTAATGATAAAAAAGCTTTTAGTAGTTTTTGTTGCACTTTTTTCGATGTCTGCTTTTGCGCAAAGCGGTGTGTCGGCGCCGTATTCTTTTTACGGTATAGGAAGCTTGAAGTTTAGAGGAACAGTAGAGAATAGAAGTATGGGAGGGCTTAGTATTTATACAGATAGTATCCATATAAATTTACGAAACCCCGCATCGTTTACAGGAGCTAACCTTGCCACGTTTAAAAACGAAAATAGACCTGTAAAATATACTTTAGGAGGGGGGTATACCAGTATATCTCAAGAAAGTACGACCTCTACAGATAAATCGGCATCTGCAACGTTCGATTATTTGGCATTAGCTTTCCCTGTAGGGAAGTTTGGTGTTGGCTTTGGTGTATTGCCTCTAACATCGGTAGGCTATCGCTTAGATACAACAAGTGAGAATGGAGATCTTTCTGGAAGATTTAGTGGTGATGGTGGTGTTAACAGAGCTTTTTTAGGCTTGGGCTATGCTATTACAGAAGATTTGACCATTGGCATTAATGCACAATATAATTTTGGAAACATTACAGGGAGTGCTATTGCGTTTAGTTTTGATGGGCAAGGGATACCTTTGGTTACCCAATCACGAGAAAATAATAGATCAGATTTAAGTGGGTTGACCTTCGATTTTGGACTGTCTTACAAAACCATGTTAACAGAAGCCTTAGAGTTGGTTACAGCGGCAACGTATACGCCGCAAGGCAATCTAACTTCTAAAAATCAAAAATCATTATCTACAGTACTTGTAAACGATACTCCAGGTGGTGAATCGGTTAGAAACACAACCGAAGTAGATTTAGAGCGTCAAGGTTTATTAGAGACCGATGTAACGTTGCCTTCTAAATTTTCATTTGGAGCAGGTGTGGGGAAACGTAGAAAATGGTTTGTAGGTATGGAATACGAATACCAAAATACAAGCACTTTTTCTAACCCTATATTTCAAACAGCTGCAACAACCTACGAAAATGCATCTCGTTTGTCTTTAGGAGGGTTTTATATTCCTAATTATAATGCATTTAAAGGATACTATAAACGCTTGGTTTACAGAGCGGGAGTACGAGTAGAACAAACAGGATTAAACATACAAACCGAATCAATCAACGAGTTTGGCATATCTTTTGGAGTAGGAATACCAGTTGGCGATTTTGGTTCTAATGCAAATCTAGGGTTCGAGGTTGGTCAAAGAGGGACCACAGCGAATAACTTGATACAGGAGAACTTCATAAATCTACAATTTAGTTTATCATTAAATGATAAATGGTTCCAAAAACGAAAATATGATTAAACAGAACATTAACACTATTATGAAAACAAAAATTACACTACTGGTTTTTTTATTAACTGTTTCATTTGTTGGGTTACATAGCGCAGGAGCGCAAGCAAATGAAGACGCTTTAAATAAACTGTCTATTATGACAGAGTATGCTAAAGCTAAAAATTATGAGGCAGCTTATGGGCCCTTGCAAGAGTTAAGAACATCTTATCCTAAATTTAACCGTGCGATCTATAAATACGGTGAAAAAATATTAAAGCATAAAATTAAGACAGCTGCTGGGGCAGCAAAAGTGCCTTTTATAAATGATTTATTGAAACTTTGGGAAGAGCGTGCTTTACACTTTGCTAGTAAAACGCCTAAGGGAGAGTATGCTGCAAAAGCCTGTCAGTTACAATATACTAACAGAACAATTTTAGGGAAGACCGATGCACAACTGTATGCATGTTATGATGCTGCATATACAGCAGATAAAAAGACCTTTACAAATCCAAAAAGTTTACTGTCTTATTTTAACTTAATGGTTAACTTGTATGATGCTGGAAAGCAACCTGCAAAAGCCTTGTTTGATAAGTATGATGATGTTGCAGAGAAAATAGAATCTGAAGTTGAAATTGCGTCTACAAAGCTAAATGCTTTAGTAGAAAAAGAAGATGCAGGAACGCCTTTAACTAAAAAGGATAATCAGTATAAGAAGTACTACGGACAAGTATTAAGTGCCTACGATCAAGTATCGAATGCCTTAGATGCAAAATTAGGTAAGCGTGCCAACTGCGATAACTTAATTCCACTTTACACTAAAGACTTCGATGCGCATAAAACAGATGCAGTATGGTTAAAGCGTGCAGTAAATAGAATGTATTACAAAGAATGTACTACTACACCGCTTTATGAAAAATTAGTAAAAGCTTATGATGGTGCAGCACCATCGGCAGATACAAAATATTTCGTGGCAACACTGTTGGTTAAAAATGGGAAATCTAACGAAGCTCAAAAATACTTTAAGCAGGCTTACGATTTAGAGACGGATAACTTTAAGAAAGCCAAAATTGCGGCTAAGATTGGTAGAAGTTTAAAGAAACGTGGCGCTTATGGACCAGCTAGAAATTACTTTAGAAAAGCCTTGAAATTAAATCCATCTAATGGACGTCCTCACTTGTCTATTGCTGCAATGTATGCAAAGAGTGCTAATAAATGTGGAGACACTAACTTTAATAAAAGAGCTGTATATTGGTTAGCGGCACAAGAAGCGCAAAAAGCCTCACGTGTAGACCCAACATTAAAGAAATCGGCAGCACAATCGGCTACAAGTTACAAAGCCAAAGCACCAACAAAATCAGAAATATTTACGGCTGGTAATGCTGGGCAAACTATAAAAATAGGATGTTGGATTGGGGCATCAGTAACAGTGCCAAAAGTATAATGACAATAACATTAAAATATAAATTATTACACATAGTCACAGCGATAGCTGTGACTATGTTTTTTTCATGCAAAGACAATTTTAAAGCAGTTCAAAACATTGGCAGTTCAGAACACCAACCTATCGGTGTTGCAGAAGACATCAATTTAAAATATACAGATTCTGGGAAGGTAGAAGCCATCTTAAAGAGTCCCAAAATGTTTGATTATAGCAATAGAGAATTTGGTTACAACGAATTTACAGAAGGCGTGCATCTAGAACTTTTTGAAAATGATGTAAAAAAAGGAACGGTTATTTCTAACTATGCTATTGTATATAATAAAACTAACATAATAGATTTGCAAGGAGATGTAAAGGTGGTTACAGATGCCAAGGATACTTTATTTGCGCAACAATTGTACTACGATAACAGCAGGGAATGGTTGTTTACTAATAAACCTGTAACGTTTAGAACGGGGCAAGACTTGATACATGGTAATGGTTTCGACTCCAATTCGGAGTTTACTAACGCTGAAGTTTTAGAAATTACAGGACTCATTACTGTAGAAGACTGAGGTAAAATATCCCTATTTAGAAACCAAGACATTGCTATTTTAAGTATCTTTACCTGAAAACGACTACATTTTTAATTTGAATTATGAGATACACAAAGTTTTTTCAATACGTTTATTTAGTATTTGGAGCTTTATTTTTATACGATGCAGTTGCAAAATATACTACCGATGGCCGCATAGCATACCCTTCATTACTCCTAGGAGCTGTGGCTATATTTATGTTTTTATTCCGAAGAAAATTTGCTAAAAAATTCGATGCTAAAGATTAATTTATGACACTCTACATTTTAATAATAGTAGTGTCTTTAATACTATCTGCCTTTTTTTCTGGAATGGAGATTGCTTATGTGTCTTCAAATAAAATCCATATAGAAATTGAAAAAAAACAGGAAGGCTTACTAGCCAAAGTATTGGCTAAACTAACGGCAAGCCCTTCTAAATTTATCACGACCATGCTTATAGGAAATAATATAGCACTGGTGATTTATGGTTTTTTTATGGGAGATGTTCTTGTGGGATGGTTTCAATCGTTTTTACCATCGCAGTCGGTATTTTTAAATTACGCCTTAACCGATTTGAGTTTGCTTTCGCAAACCATCATTTCTACAGGTGTTATTCTTATTACAGCAGAGTTTTTACCAAAAGTTTTTTTTCAAATTTATGCCAATTCGCTTATCAAGTTTTTGGCAATACCAGCCTATGTGTTTTATGTCGTGTTTACTTGGCTCTCTAATTTTGTCATCTGGATTTCAGATTTAATACTAAAAAACTTTTTTAAAACCGATGGTGATAACATTCAAATGGCCTTTACCAAGGTAGAGTTAGGGAATTATATTAGTGAACAAATGGAATCTGTTGAGGCTCATGACGATGTGGATTCTGAAATCCAAATTTTTCAGAATGCTTTAGAGTTTTCAGAAGTAAAAGCAAGAGAAGCTATGGTGCCCCGTACCGAACTTATAGCGGTAGAAATTAATGAACCCGTATCTACTTTAAATAGCTTATTTACCGATACTGGGTTTTCTAAAGTACTGGTTTATAAAAATTCTATAGACGATATTTTAGGCTATGTACACGCTTTCGATTTATTTAAAAACCCTAAGACCATTCGCTCTATTTTAATGCCTGTAGAGTTTGTGCCAGGAACAGTAGTGATAAGTGATGTGCTTGATATTTTAACTAAAAAGCGCAAAAGCATTGCGGTAGTTTTAGATGAATATGGGGGGACTTCTGGAAT
>CAZLTR010000266.1:0-4614 GCA_964562415.1 uncultured Hyunsoonleella sp.
TATCGATATAGATTCTCAAGTCGCGGGAGACTCTTCTCTTGAGATTTCGGCTAATGCTAATGATGACAGCTCTAATGTTGATGAAACTGAAACTGTTGCTACTAACGATGAAACACCTGTAGCTCCTGAAACAAGAACACCATCTAACTCTATTTTACCTCCTAATGTTGCTACTGTGAGCGTTTCTGTTTCAATTGCAGGAGAAAACGAGGTTACCAATGTCGATAGTAACATTGAAAATAACGGTGCGGTAATCATTAATACAAGCACTGGAGTTAATATTAATCAAACTTCTGAAGGATTTGAACGTCTTAGAGATGCTTTACCAGAAGTCATTGCTTTCGTATTCCCTAATCCAGCTCGTGATTTTGTAACCATTTCTACGCCTAGAACTACAATTTCTAGAGTTGAAATCACATCAGCTCGTGGGAATCTTGTAAGATCTGAAATCTTAAATGGCCTAAGAAGAGCGCGTATTAATGTCTCTGATTTACAACAAGGCATGTATTTTATAAATATCTTTTCTGATTCAGGTATGGTAACGAAGAAGTTTTTCAAAAACTAAATTCATAAAGCTTAATACCCTTTATATTAAGTTTTAATTATACATCAAATCCCTTGAAACCTATTTTGGTCTCAGGGGATTTTTTTGTATTCGCCATTTAATACAATTTACAAACTCCTTTTCTAAACTATCCTATGGGTACAATTCTAATTTCAAGGTTTCTTTGCATATGGATTTTAAAACTGTTTTTAATAGTATGCTTTTATTAAGTTTAGCTACTTGGTAAAATGTAAAGTCTAGTTGAATTTAGTTTTAAAGCTTTTTGTAAAAACAAAAGAGGCTGCCTTTTCGGGCAGCCTCTTTTGTTTTCTTAACGCATACTCTAATCACCACTAAAACAAGGATGATTTTTATAAAATACCGCTTGCAATTACAACTTAAAACTTTAAGGTACCTCGATATTTAATTGGGCTTCAAAAACAGTAAGTGCTTTACCTTTTATAAGTACGGTATGCGCTTCTAAAGTGACCTCTAAAATACCGCCTCGTTTTGAAATTTGGTGCGAGATTAATTTTGTTTTACCTAAACGCTCTGCCCATAAAGGCGTTAATGCGCAATGCGCAGATCCTGTTACAGGATCTTCATCAATACCCGCTATAGGCGCAAAACAACGCACTACAAAATCGGCTTTGCTTGCAACAGCGGCTTCGGCAGTTATCATAAGTTTATCTAAACCATTTGCTTTAAACGCTGTAAAATCTGGCACGCAGACCTCTATATGTGCTTCATTGTTAGCTACAGCAATTACCCAACCTTGAGCTTCGTAAGTTGCCACTGGGGCAAATCCTAAAATAGCTTCAAAATTTTCAGGGATTTCAATCTCAGACAATTCATATCTAGGCAATGCCATTTCCAAAGCACCTTCAGTATAAGTGATCTTTAATACCCCGCCTTTAGCATTAAAAGTAATATCTTCATCTAAAGCCACCATACCTTGTTCGTACATCACATGTGCCGTAGCAAGTGTGGCATGCCCGCATAAAGGAATTTCTATTGTTGGCGAAAAGTACTTGATCTTGTAATGCACACCATCTGGCACCACAAAAGCTGTTTCAGAGACATTCATTTCGGCAGCCATATCTTGCATCCACGCTTCAGAAGGAAAAGCCTCTAAAAACATCACGCCCGCAGGATTGCCTTTAAATGGTATCTCTGTAAATGCATCTACTTGATATATCGTGGGTTTCATCATTTTATTCAGTTAAGTGCTTGTTTTATATCTGCAATAATATCGTCTATATGTTCTAAACCTAAAGAACAACGCACCATACCATCGGTAATACCAGCCGCTGCCTTCACCTCTGCTTCTACCTTTGCATGTGTTGTACTGGCAGGGTGTGTTACAATGGTTCTTGAATCTCCCAAATTAGCAGATAAGGAACATAGTTTTATGGCATTAAAAAATGCTTGTCCTCCCGCAATACCCCCTTTAACTTCAAAAGCAACAATATTGCCACCTAAGCGCATTTGTTGTTTAGCGACTTCATACTTAGGGTGTGACTTTAAAAATGGATATTTCACCCAATTCACTTTAGGATGTGCTTCTAAAAATTCGGCTAATTTCATGGCATTTTCACAATGTTTATCTACTCGTACAGCCAGTGTTTCTAAGGATTTTGATAACACCCAAGCGTTAAAAGGGCTCATTGATGGCCCTGTTAGCCTAGAGAACAAATAAATCTCGCGTATCAATTCTTTTTTTCCAACGGTAATTCCTCCTAAAACACGGCCTTGACCATCCATTAATTTCGTTGCAGAATGGATCACCAAATCGGCACCAAATTTAATGGGATTTTGTAGATAAGGTGTTGCAAAACAATTATCAATCACAAGTAGCAGGTTATGCTTTTTACAAATTGCACTTAAATAAGCCATATCCAATACATCAACACCAGGATTGGTTGGCGTTTCTGCATAAATAAATTTGGTATTGGGCTGAATTAAACGTTCTACAGTTTCAACATCATTGATATTAAAATAAGATGATTCTATATTCCATTTCGGGAAATACTTGGTAAACAAACCGTGTGTTGCACCAAATACCGAACTACAAGATACCACGTGATCGCCTGCATTTAATAAGGTTGCAAATGTGGAAAATACCGCTGCCATACCACTCGCAAAAGCAAAACCAGCTTCAGCACCTTCCATTTTACATACTTTCTCTACAAACTCATTAACATTAGGGTTGCTGTAACGGCTGTACAAATCGCGTTGTTTTTCTTCGGCAAAGGAGGCTCGCATTTCTTCGGCATCGTCAAATACAAATCCCGAGGTTAAATACAACGGCACAGAATGCTCTGAAAACTGCGTGTTTTCTAGCTGTGTGCGTATGGCTTCTGTTTCAAATTTCTTTTTTTCTATACTCATTTTTATAACAATAATCCGTGTTATACGGTTTCTTTTTGGTTTAACTAATATGCTTTGACAATCTTAGGATGTCTCCAAAGACGCCTCTTGCTGTCACTTCTGCACCTGCACCTGCACCTTGAATTACGATAGGTTGCGCTCCGTAACTTTCGGTAAATATTTCAAAAATAGCATCACTGCCTTTTACATGTCCTAAAGTGCTATCTAAGGGTACAGAGACTAATTTCACTTCTAAATGCCCTTTATTTTGAGATAAATCCCCAGACAGATCACCTACATATCGCAGCACATGCCCTACTTCCTGCGCGTCTTTTAGCTTTTGGTATTCGGGGTCTAAAGCCTCCAATTGCGCTAAAAACGCTTCTACCGAAATAGAGCGGTAGGCTTCTGGTATAAGGTTTTGCACTTCAACATCTTCAAATGCGTTCTCCAAATCTAATTCTCTTGCTAAAATCAATAATTTTCTAGCCACATCATTTCCAGAAAAATCTTCTCTAGGGTCTGGCTCGGTAAATCCTTTCGCAATGGTTTCTTTAACAATACTACTAAAAGAGCGCTCTTGAACAGAAAAGTTATTAAACAGATAACTTAATGTTCCCGAAAACACTCCTCTAATTCTCGTAATATTTTCACCAGACTCGTGTAATAACTTAATCGTATCTATTAACGGCAGGCCAGCTCCTACAGTAGTTTCATAAAGGTATTGCTTATTATGCGCTGCTAATTCTGTGCGCAAGGTTTTATAAAATTTGTGCGACACTGTATTCGCTACCTTATTAGAAGACACCAAATCGAATCCAGCCTCTACTAATGGCATATAATTTTGATAGAACGTGCTACTCGCCGTATTATCTACAGCGATTAAATTCTCTAAATGCTGCGCTTTGGCATAATCGATAATTGTTGCAACACTACTTGCCGTCGTGCTTTTTGCTATAGCGGTTTCCCAGTGTTTGGCAACGCCTTTTTTACATAAAATTAATTGCTTCGAATTGGCGATAGCAAAGACATTGAGGTGAATGCCTTTTCGCTTTTCTATATCATCCTTAGATTTTAAAATTTGATTGATAAGCGCACTTCCTACCCCTCCATGACCAAATAAAGCGATATTTATTTTTTTAGCAATACCAAAGACTTCTCCATGAATCACATTAACCGCTTTATGCAGTTGTGATTTTCGCACCACTAAACTTACATTCTTACCTGTAACCGTATTATTAAATAATAAAGGTGTTATTTGATTTTTTATAAGCGCATTAAATGGTTTATGGAAAGAGCTTAATGCGATACCTACAATTGAGATAACGGCAACATCGGTAACCACATCTATTTTATTGACATCTTGAGAGCGAAAATCGTTTTCGAACTCACGCTCTAAGGCAATAACAGCTTCATCGGCTTGATCGGCATCTATAATTAAACCTACACCACGTTCAGACGAGCCTTGCGATACAATACTCACACTAACGCCATGTCGGCTTAGTGCCCCAAAAATACGAGCATCTACACCTATTTTCCCTAGCAACCCGCGGCCTTCTAAATTCAATAAGGCCACATTATCTAATACAGATAAGGACGTGACTTCCTTTAGCGTAGGTTTTGCTGTTATTAATGTCCCTTCATCCTCTGTATTAAAAGTGTTTTAAATTCTTAAGCTAATGTTTTTCTCAACTAAAGGG
>CAZLTR010000267.1:0-4610 GCA_964562415.1 uncultured Hyunsoonleella sp.
TTCATCCCAATAGGGTGGTAATCGAAAGAGGCATAACCTTTAGATACCGTTTTTAAACGGTCATAGAAATCAAATACAATTTCAGCTAAAGGCATTTCAAAAGTTAATTCAACGCGTTCTGTCGTTAAATAGGTTTGATTTATAATGATGCCACGCTTTTCAATACATAAAGACATCACATTACCAACAAAATCGGCTTTGGTTATAATGGTCGCTTTTATATAAGGCTCTTCTACACGGTTAAGGGTAGAAGGTTCGGGCAAATCGGATGGATTGTTTACAATGATAATCTCATCTGGATGCTTATTGGTATACGCATGGTAAGATACGTTAGGTACCGTGGTAATTACGGTCATATCAAATTCACGTTCTAAACGTTCTTGAATGATTTCCATGTGCAGCATCCCTAAAAACCCACAACGGAAACCAAACCCAAGTGCTGCCGAACTTTCGGGTTGAAATACCAAAGAGGCATCGTTAAGTTGTAGTTTTTCCATAGAGGCACGTAAATCCTCGTAGTCTTCGGTATCTACAGGATAGATACCCGCAAATACCATAGGTTTTACATCTTCAAAACCTTCTACAATATTGGTTGTTGGATTGTCGAAATCTGTAATGGTATCTCCAACTTTTACTTCTTTAGCGGTTTTAATTCCTGTGATGAGGTAGCCCACATCGCCAGCTTTTACCGTTTTTTTAGCCACTTGGGTCAGTTTTAATGTCCCAATTTCATCGGCATAATAATCGTTGTCTGTCGCTACAAATTTAATGTGTTGGCCTTTTTTAATTTCACCATTAAAGACTCTAAAATAGGTTTCGATACCACGAAATGTGTTGTATACCGAATCGAAAATTAAAGCTTGTAAAGGCCCATTAGGGTCTCCTTTTGGTGCAGGCACACGCTCAATGATAGCGGCTAAAATATTATCGACGCCAAAGCCTGTTTTACCACTGGCGTGTATTACTTCTTCTGGGTCGCAACCTAGTAGATCTACAATATCATCGGTAACTTCTTCTGGGTTGGCACTTGGTAAATCGACCTTGTTTAAAACAGGTATAATTTCTAAATCGTTTTCTAAAGCAAGATATAGGTTAGAAATCGTTTGTGCCTGTATGCTCTGGGCTGCATCTACAATAAGTAACGCGCCCTCACACGCTGCGATAGAACGGGATACTTCATAAGAGAAATCGACATGGCCAGGGGTGTCAATAAGGTTTAAAACGTATTTTTCACCATTATATTCATAATCCATTTGAATGGCATGCGATTTAATGGTAATGCCACGTTCGCGTTCCAAATCCATATTATCCAATAATTGGTCTTGTTTTTCTCTAGCCGTTACAGAACCTGTATAATCTAATAAACGGTCTGCAAGTGTACTTTTACCGTGATCTATATGTGCAATAATGCAAAAATTTCTAATCTTCTCCATAAACAATTCTAACCCAAAATGTCAAATGCAAATATAGCTGAATTTTTATTGAACCTACTGTATGGATCCTAAAATCTCATGGCTGTTCGCTGCACCTGGACATCTTTTAACACGCTTTATGGTTAAAATAGGTTTTAGTAGTTTTGACAGTCGTCATTACCCTTAGTAGCTTATGTCTAAAACACAGTTGATTTTAAAAATACATCTTATCATTTCTATTTGTATAGTGCTGCCTGTGGCGTTTGTGTATGGGTTTAACCCTGGGTTGTGTTTTGACATTGATTTAAAGACTACAGATGCTCAAAATGCATTTAAGGCATTTATGGGTGTCTATTTGGGGTTTGCAGGGTTATGGAGCTTAGGGATATTACAGTCTAAATATTTGCGTGTCGCTCTAGTAAGTCATGTTGTATTTATGCTAGGATTGGGCTTTGGTAGGCTTTTAAGCCTTTTATGGGATGGTACTCCCTCCATGCTATTTGTGTTAGGCACGTTTGGCGAACTTATTTTAGGAGGGTATGGACTATGGGTCTGTGTTTGGTACAAGAGGTATTGATAACCATGCTGTAAAGTTTTAAACTAACGCCACGCGTACCGTTATAAGTAAAGCTATATTCGTAATGCAAGGTTGTCGAAATGTATATGTAGCGGTATATGTTAAGATTCTGTAGCTTTTTAATAGCCTACGAGTAAAAGACCGCAAGCGCCAAAACTTACTATCACGTAAACAGCGGCTAAAATAAATAGAACCTTGGCTGTTTTTTTATTTTTTTTAAGGACAACTAATCCTATAAGTGTTAATATAATTGCTGGTCCTAGCATAATGGCAATAATCAAAATTACCAATCCACTTAGATCCATATTTGGACTTAAAAAGTGTGTCATAAGTGTGTTTTATTTAAATAATATGAGTTTTATAGTGTCTTAGACCTATATATTTCAGATAGGCTTTTGGCGATAAAGTCTATTCATCTATTTCATTTCTAAGGTGTTCCAGTTGCTCTTTTTTAGCATCACGGTACAATAAATTCATGGTTTCAAAAGGGATGATTTTATTGTCTTTATCCACAATGTGTACACAAGATTTTTTGATGGCGCGCACGTCAAAGTTGTAAGCATCAATAAATTGCATAATAATGATACGAAATAAATTATCGTAACCCAAATTAGGGGCGTCTATGTTGGGCAAGCAGCACATGATGCTTTTAAGGTTTTCTTCGGCAACCTCAACAGAGTTTCCAGTGCTAAAAAGTTCAATCATTTTATCTTGTAAATTTTCATCTTGCTCATAGATAATCGTGTTTTTGCTATTGTCTAGCAAATCATTGGGATTGATGTAACGGGTAAGCGGAAACACGTCATCTTCTAATTTTAAGGCGTATCCCATAACTAAGGCATCTGGGTTACAAGGAACAGGAAGTAAATCGTCGGGTTCAAAAATGCTGGTTTGCTCTAATATTTTGCGGCGCACTTCGGTAAGAGTCATGCGATCGGTTTCTGGATTAAAGTTTTCTAAACGCCCAGCAATTTGTGTGGGTTGAAATGTAACGCCTCTCACACATTTTTGCTGTAAAGCGTAATTGACAATTTTACCTATTTCATGGTCATTTAGTCCTTTTTGCAGGGTTACCACCAGAGTAGTAGATAGGTTGAGAGCGTTGAGGTGTTCTAGGGCTTGTCGTCTAATAGCGGTTAAATCTGCACCACGTAATTCTTGTAAGACGCTATCTTCGAAAGAATCGAATTGCAAATAGATTTCAAAATCAGGCGTATATTGTTTTAAGCGCTTAGCAAATTCGACATCTTTAGCGATTTTAATCCCATTAGTATTCAGCATTAAATGCCGAATGGGTAGGGATTTGGCATAATCGAGAATGTCCCAAAATTGAGGGTGAATGGTGGGCTCGCCACCAGAAATTTGAACCACATCGGGTTCTTTTTCATTGCGAACAATGGTGTCGAGCATGGCTTTTACTTCGTCCAGAGTGCGGTGCCTGCCATAGCTAGGCGAGGAGCCCGAATAACAGGTGGGGCAGGTTAAATTGCAACGGTCTGTAACTTCTACCACTGTTAGGCAAGAGTGCTGTTCGTGGTCTGGGCACAACCCACAGTCGTAAGGACAACCATAGTCGGTTTTTGTGTTGAATTTATAAGGGGTTTCGCTAGGTTTATTATAATTTCTTATGTTCTTGTAATAGGCAATGTCATCGGCGATAAGCACTTTAGAATTACCATGTGTTTTGCAACGTTTCAACATATAGACCTTGTCGTTTTCAAAAACGATTTTGGCATCTACGCGTTTGAGGCATTCTGGACATAGGCTCAATGTAAAATCGTAATAGGTGTATGGTCTATTAGGCATTTTTTAGGGTTTGAAAGATGAATGTTCTGTAGTAAAACAAACAAATTAAGCATAATATTTGGATGGTGCTCAATCCAAAAATGAAAAATACATTAGGTTTTAAAAATTCGATGCAAAAGCGAAATGAAAAATATAAGACCATAAAGGTTTTAAAAAGGGTTCCGTTTTTTAGCTGTGTTTTGTGCTTAAGGTGGTTTAAGACCAAAAATAGCAGGATTAAAAAAAACAATTCGTATAAAGATGTAGGATGTCGTAATACACCATCACCTAAGTTCATACCCATAAAAAAAGTGGTTGGTTTGCCATAGGTAAATTCATTGGTGCCAGATAAAAAACACCCTATTCGACCAATAAAAATACCAAGCACAATAGGTAGCGTAAATAGGTCTCCAGAAGAAGAGGTTTCTCCTATGTATTTTTTGGCAAATTCTACGCCCATGAGGCCTCCAAACAGCCCGCCCATTATAGTTTTTGTGTTAAGTATTTGAATGAGGTTGTCTTGTGTTATCTCAATGGTTGGATTTTCTAAAATGCCAACGAGTCTAGAGCCAATTAAGGCGCCAAGTGCTGCGCCAAGGGTAATAGATAATCTGTTATTGCTGTTAATGGGATCGCTGTTGCGCCGTCTTAAAAAAACATAATAACGAAACCCAAGAAAGAATGCCAAGTATTCTAAAATAAGATGGCTATTTATAGAGTAGCCAAAAAATTCGGGTTCAAACGGAAGTGTCAAAAGCGTAGATTTTTATCGAAAATACAAATTTCACTTACCAAAATGCGAAATGTTACGTATCTATTATATGAACTCATCTTGA
>CAZLTR010000268.1:0-4159 GCA_964562415.1 uncultured Hyunsoonleella sp.
CTATTACACTTACCATAAAAAATAAAAGAGACAATAGCATGCCTGTCTCTTTGTATACCTTACAAAATGACAGTGTTATTTCTAAATATTGGGTAGAACATATTCATGGAGAAAAAACGATTACTATTCCCAGAAACAAAGCAAACAAACTCGTTTTAAACTATAACGGCGCGGCACCAGAATTTAATTTAAGAGATAACTGGAAATCTTTAAAAGGTTGGCTTTTTAATAATAGGCCTATACAATTTAAACTCTTTAAAGATGTAGAAAACCCGTATTACAGTCAAGTGTTTTTTATGCCTATAGTAGAGTTTAATAACATTTATGATGGTTTAAACCTAGGTGTTAAAGTGTACAATGGCACGCTATTACGACGTAATTTAAGGTATAAAATCCAACCTCAATATTCTTTAGGCTCCCAATCCCTTACAGGAAGCATTTCTAGCTTTATGACGCATAATATAGAAAACAGCAATTTATATGCCGTAGGCTATGGAGCACGTTTTAGCAATCGGTCTTTTGCCGAGGATCTTTTTGTAAGACGTTTTAGTCCCAGTCTATCTTTTTTCTTTAGAGATGATAATGACTTTAGATCTAATAAACGTAAGGCTTTGCGTTTACGTTATTTAGATATTAATAGAGATGAAGACCTTAACAATGTAGATCGTATGATTTCTAACGTAAATCAAAACGATGAGCCTAACTATAGTGTCTTTAATGCTCGTTACACCCACTCTAACGATAATTTAATTAATTTTAGCAAGTGGTATGTTGATTTTCAACTCTCTAAAACCTTTAGCAAATTATCCTTAAACTATGAATTTAGAAAACTCTTTGAGAGCAACCGCCAGCTTAATGTTAGATTTTATGGCGGTACATTTTTAAATAATGATAATGCTTTAGACTCCGATTTTTTCAGTTTTGCATTAGATCGCCCTACCGATTACCTTTTTGAATACAATTACTTAGGACGGTCGGAAGATTCTGGAATCTTTAGTCAGCAATTTATAGAAGCCGAAGGTGGTTTTAAATCACAATTAGAAGTCCCTTTTGCCAACCAATGGATTGCAACCACGAATGTAAGTACCACACTTTGGAGATACATTTTAGGATATGGAGACTTAGGTTTAGTTAAAAATAAATTAAACCCTGTAGAGTTTGTGTACGATTCTGGAATTCGTGTTAATTTGGTCACCGACTATTTTGAACTCTATTTCCCTATATACTCTAATCTAGGTTGGGAAATTGCTCAACCCAACTACGATCAAAAAATAAGATTTAAATTTACAGTCGATCCAGAATCTCTATTGGGGCTCTTTAGAAGACGTTGGTTTTAAATTATTTATAATATTTGTCTTAATTTAATATATTATTATTAAGTTTTCAATTCAAAAAAGTGTTTTAATGCATAATAGGCCTTGTATTTAGATCGCGTTTTTATTGCAAAAGCCTTAAAAATTAACTAATTTCGCGTGCATTCTAACCCACTTAATATGGAGCCTATTTCGGAACTAGCCAATAACTTATCCTTCGACGATTTTAAAGCAGAAGTTTTAAACGACTACAAGATTGCTGTACTAAGCCGCGAATGCAGTTTATTGGGAAGACGCGAAGTGTTAACAGGCAAAGCGAAGTTTGGTATTTTTGGAGATGGGAAAGAAGTGCCTCAATTAGCTATGGCTAAGGCTTTTCAAAAGGGCGATTGGCGCTCTGGGTATTACAGAGATCAAACCTTCATGATGGCCATAGGTGAATTAAGCATAGAGCAGTTCTTCGCTGGCTTATATGCTAATACCAATTTAGAATATGAACCTATGTCGGCAGGTCGTCAAATGGGAGGGCATTTTGTAACCCATAGTTTAGACGAAAATGGCCATTGGAAAGATCTCACGAAGCAATACAATTCTAGTGCAGACATTTCCCCTACCGCAGGACAAATGCCACGCCTTTTAGGTTTAGCACAAGCCTCTAAGGTTTATAAAGAATTAGATAATTTAAATGCCTCTAAGTTTTCTGTTAACGGCAATGAGGTCGCTTGGGGTACTATAGGCAATGCCAGTACCTCTGAAGGTTTATTTTTTGAAACCATAAACGCAGCTGGCGTATTACAAGTCCCTATGATTATTAGTATTTGGGATGATGAATATGGTATTTCTGTACATGCTAAACACCAAACTACTAAAGAAAATATTTCTGAAATCTTAAAAGGTTTCCAAAAAACAGAGGACAGTAATGGCTTAGAAATTCTTAGAATTAAAGGTTGGGACTACCCTAATATTGTAGAAACCTATCAAGAAGCGGCAACTATAGCCCGAACGTCTCACGTACCTGTGTTAATTCATGTTACCGAACTTACACAACCACAAGGGCACTCTACATCTGGCTCGCACGAGCGTTATAAGGATGGGGAACGTTTAAAATGGGAAGCCGATCGTGATTGTAATAAAAAAATGCGTCAATGGATTATTGAAAGTGGTATCGCGACCAACGAAACCCTACTCAATATAGAGCGTATTATAAGGCGAGAAGTTAAAGATGGTAGGAATAAAGCCTGGAGTACCTTTATGACGCCTGTTAAAAAGGAACAGCAAGAACTCGTTGCCTTATTAGATAAAGTTGCTGAAGGTCATGTAAACGGTGTGTTTATCTCACAACTTAAGACCACTTTAGCTGCTATTAGCGAACCCACCCGAAAGGATATTTTATCGCACGCCAGAAAGGCATTGCGCTATAGTATTTCCGATACTAATGCAACGCATACGGAAGCATTACGCACCTGGATAGACAACTATTTCAATTTTGTACAGCCGCGTTTTAGTTCGCACCTGTACTGCGAAACCGATCAATCTGCATTACACGCTACCGAAATAAAACCTGTTTTTGATGACAGTTCTGAATTGGTTGATGGTCGTGTGATTATTAGAGATAATTTTGACGCTATTTTTAACAAGCACCCCGAAAGTTTAATTTTTGGAGAAGACTCTGGTGCTATTGGTGATGTTAACCAAGGCTTAGAAGGGTTACAAGCCAAATATGGTGCGTTACGTGTTGCCGATGTAGGCATTAGAGAAGCCACCATTATTGGTCAAGGTATTGGCATGGCGTTAAGAGGCTTACGCCCTATTGCAGAAATTCAATATTTAGACTACATTCTTTATACTTTACATGTTATTAGTGATGATTTGGCCTCTTTACATTACCGTACCAAAGGCCGGCAAAAAGCACCACTAATTATAAGAACCCGTGGGCACCGCCTAGAAGGCATTTGGCATTCGGGCTCGCAAATGGGAGGTATTATCAATTTAATGCGCGGTGTATTTGTACTCGTGCCTAGAAATATGACCAAAGCCGCTGGCTTTTACAATACACTTCTAGAAAGTGATGATCCCGCTTTAGTTGTAGAATGCTTAAATGGCTATAGACTCAAGGAACGTCGCCCTAATAATATGGGGAACTTTAAAACGCCTATTGGCGTGGTAGAAACCCTTGTGGAGGGTACAGACATTACTTTAGTTTCTTATGGCTCTACACTTCGCCTTGTAGAACAAGCCGCAAAAGAACTTTTAGCTGTGGGTATTGCTGCCGAAATTATTGATGTACAATCTTTAGTGCCTTTCGACATTCACCACGATATTGCAAAAAGCATCGCTAAAACCAACCGTTTAATGGTTATCGATGAAGATGTTCCTGGTGGTGCCTCTGCTTATATTTTAGATAAAATCATTAACACTCAGGACGCATTTAAATACTTAGATAGCGCTCCAAAAACGGTTACAGCCAAGTCACACCGCCCCGCTTATGGCAACGATGGTGATTATTTCTCTAAACCGTCTACCGAAGATATTTTTGAGGCCATCTATGATGTCATGCACGAAACCAATCCTATACAATTTCCTAGATTGCGTTAATCTTAGGTTATGAATAGACCTAGACTCTTCAATACATTATTGGTATGAAAGCTGTAAATCTTCCAGAAATTAAAAAAGAATTGCAAACGCTTTCTAATAATGAATTGGCGCAACTCTGCCTACGCTTGGCACGCTTTAAAAAAGAAAATAAGGAACTCCTTACCTATTTGTTATTTGAATCTTATGATGAAAGCGGTTATATAACGACAGTAAAAAAATTTATAGACGAAGAGTTTAACGCTATTAATACC
>CAZLTR010000268.1:4169-4572 GCA_964562415.1 uncultured Hyunsoonleella sp.
GTAATCTTTACTACATTAAAAAGAGTGTACGCAAGCTATTGCGTCATGTTAAAAAGTTTATCCGTTACTCCACGCAAAAGGAAACAGAAGTTGCTCTACTGCTCTATTTCTGTGAAAAACTAAAATCATTGAAACGGTTTATTTCCAGAAGTACCCAAATGCAAAATCTCTACGAGCGCCAACTGGCACTTGCTAAAAAAGCTATGAGTAAGCTTCACGAAGATTTACAGTACGATTACAATTTGCAAATAGAAGACTTAGAGCTTTAAAGTTTAAATAAATTGGGTTTTTACAATCTCAAGTCTATAACTTATATCGTATTAAAGGTATAATTTGTTATCTTTCATTTAGAACTCATCTTGAGGTTTTCTATTTCCTAAAAAATGGCTGAAATTCACCCATA
>CAZLTR010000269.1:0-3800 GCA_964562415.1 uncultured Hyunsoonleella sp.
TCTCTAATGAAGTTTTAAGAACTTGTGGTTCTAAAGAAACTTACGAGAAAATATGTGAAGCATTCCGTCCTGTTGTTAAAGAACATATTGCGGTTTATGGTGCATACAACGACCAACGTTTAACAGGTGAGCACGAAACACAATCGATAGATGAGTTCTCTTTTGGAATCTCAGATCGTGGTGCTTCTATCCGTATTCCTATTATTACAGTAGAAAAAGGATGGAAAGGTTGGTTAGAAGACAGAAGACCTGCTTCTAATGGAGATCCATACAAAATCGCTGGAAGAATTATTAAAACTGTTAAGTCTGCAAAGATTTAATTTTAATAAATTAGTTAAATCCGCTGAAAACGCTTCAAACTTTGTTTGAGGCGTTTTTTTATTGGTCTAATTTATCCTTATGAGTCGCTTTTAGAAACACATAAAACTTCGTTTTATACGATTCTAAAACATAGCTTAATCTTATTACAATATTCTCAATAACCCCCTTTTAATCTGCACTTTAAATTTTAATTAGGCATTTAAAATCTAAAACATCTCCACGCTTTATTAAGAAAAATCTACCTCCTAAACAGCCTGATAAACTGTTAACCTTTATATAATATAAATTAAACAAGCAGACTGTTTTGTAAATACTAGAGTTGTTAGTATCTTTAAATCATAAACAATATGAACCTAAACATTTTCTAAATGTCTGAGCTTAATAAACTGCAAAATGCAGATGAAAAAAGTGATAATTTACACATCACTAAACCAAATGTCACAGCGGAAAAAGAATCTATTAATGAAGCTGATGATTCGAAAGGTACCGACATAGATCCCATAGCTGTAGACAATGATAAGGCTATAGATGAAATAGATGCTTCTAATGCTGAAGATGCCGAGGACGAAGGCAACAAAGAACGTCACACCATAGCGTTTAAGGCTTATGATACGATGTCTTTAGAAAATTTAGCCATAGAACTTGAAAAACTTGTGACCAAAGAAAAGGTACAGGCCATAAAAGCGCATGTAGATGCTATTAAACAGGAGTTTAATGCTAAATTTAGCACACTACTGGATGAAAAAAAAGCCGATTTCCTTAATGATGGTGGTAATGAAATTGATTTCTATTATTCGTCTCCTATCCAAAAACGTTTTAAGGAAGCCTCTAAAGTATATAGAACTAAGTTAAACGCACATTATAAAGCTATAGAGCAAAACCTTAAATTAAACCTTCAGAACAAACTCGACATTATTGAAGAACTCAAAGGTTTAATAGGTGTTGAAGAAAACATAAACACCACTTACAAACAGTTTAAAGCCCTACAAGAACGTTGGCGAACCACAGGGCCAATTCCCAGGGATAAGTACAATAATGCATGGAATAGCTACCATCATCATGTCGAAATATTCTATGATTTTTTACATTTAAATCGCGACCTAAGGGATCTGGATTTTAAGCATAATCTGGAAAAGAAATTAAAAATTATTGAGCGTGCTGAAGAATTAGCTCAAGACGATGATGCTATGCGGGCTTTTAGAGAGTTGCAAGAGTTACACAAAATGTGGAAGGAAGAACTTGGACCTGTTGGTAAAGAACACAGAGAGGTTATCTGGGAACGCTTTAAAGCAGCAACTAAAATTATTAACGATAAACGACAACTCTACTACAAAGAAGTTGATAAGATTTACGAAAAAAACCTCGAAAAAAAGCAAGAAGTCATTTTGGCTATCGAAAATATAGTTTCTGAACCGATAACAAAGCACAGTTCTTGGCAAAAAAAGATTAAGGAAATAGAAGCGCTTAGAACAACTTTTTTCAATATTGGCAAAGTACCTATTAAAGTTAATGAAGCAACATGGGCCAAATTTAAAGACGCTGTAAGAGATTTTAACCGTCAGAAAAATTCTTTTTATAAGGCTTTAAAAAAAGAGCAATTTGACAATTTACAACGTAAACGAGAGCTTGTTAAAATTGCTGAAGATCACAAAGACAGTGATGATTTTGATGCGACCACGCCTTTAATGAAAAAAATACAGAACGATTGGAAAAAAATTGGTCATGTGCCAAGAAAAGACAGTGATAAAATATGGAAACAGTTTAAAACCGCTTGTAACCACTATTTCGATCGTATTAATTCTAAACGAAATGAAGCCAATAAAGAATTATTAGAAGCATTCACAAAAAAACAAGAACTTCTAGAAGAAGTAAAGGCTGTAGAACTTACTAAGGTTAAAGCAGATGATTTAGAAACAATAAAAAAGTATGTTAATCTCTGGAAAGATTTGGGTAGAGTTCCTACTGACAAACGGTTTATCGACGGGCATTTTAACAAAGCTATAGACGCCTTATTTTCTCAGTTAGACATGAATAAAAACGAAGCTGAAATGCTTAAATTCGAGTCTAAATTAGAAACTCTAAATACTAATGATGATAATTACCGTAGTTTAGATAATGAACGTACCTTTATTCGTAAAAAAATAGATGAGATTAAAGGTCAAATTAATCAGTTAGAAAACAATTTGCAATTTTTTACAAACGTTAAAGATGACAATCCTTTAGTTAAAGAGGTAAAATCTAATATCGCAAAACATAAAGAAGATTTGAAACTTTGGACCTCTAAACTCCATAAAATTAAGGCACTTTACTAAATTAGTGGTTCTAAGAAAGACTACGGCTTTTACTTAAAACGATTAAAACCATAAACGTTTATGGTTTTAATCGTTTTTTAAGTTTACAATTCTTATTCTATTTTATCAAAGACTGATTCTCGCATTATTACACTAGCTCTAATTAAAAATGTGTAACTAAAATTTATTCTTAGTTAAATCTTATTTCAGCGACTTGGCAAGACTACTATATATAATTAATTAAGGGTATCGATTTTAACTTAGCGAAACTGTGAATCAATACGATCTCTATCTTTATTAAATTTTGTTATTGCTGAACCTTTTTATCCTTCTTTAAGGCGTATTTCTCTAATAAGACTTTTAGCTTTTTATTATCAATAGGCTTTGCTAAAAATTCATCCACGCCTGCCTTTCTAGCGTTTTCAATATCTTCTTCAAAAGCACTTGCAGATACAGCTATTATAGGAATAGCTTTTTCTGCAAACTTATCAGATTTTTTTATGATTTTAGTGGCATCGTATCCATTCATTTCAGGCATATAAATATCCATAAAAATCATGTCGTAATCAATCACCTTATATAAATTAACGGCTTCTAAACCATTTGTCGCAAACGTACACTCTGCGCCATATTGTTCTAACAAAAATTTAATAACCTTTTGGTTCATTTTGTTATCTTCAGCGACTAAAATTTTAAATTTATAATCCAGATGATGCAACAATAAAGGAAGCTCTTTAACGGGTTTCCCCTTTAAATTCAGTGTTTTCTTTAACTGTAAACTAAAATAAAAGGTCGAGCCTTCGTTTTCTTTACTTTCTATCTTGAGTTCTCCTCCTAAAAGCTCTACTATTTTTTTGGTAACAGATAAGCCTATACCCGATCCTCTGTAATGTTTAACAGCAGAAGCCTCGCGCTCTTCTAGAGGGCTAAACGCATGTTCTAACTCAAAACTACTCATTCCAACACCTGTATCTTTAATATAAAACGTAACGACCTGATAATCATCGTACGTTACAGTATTATCAATACTAACTTCTACCTTACCGTTGTTTGTAAACTTAATGGCATTATTAATTAAGTTTACTAAAATTTGCTGAATTTTACCCAGATCGCCTAAAACAAGAAAATTATGCTTTTTATCTACTATAAAACGACTTTCAAACTGTAACCCCTTTTCCCAGGCTTGGT
>CAZLTR010000269.1:3810-4522 GCA_964562415.1 uncultured Hyunsoonleella sp.
ATTCTAAATTTATAGTCACTAAATCTAATTTCGCATCATCACTAACACCTTTCGAATTGTTTAAAATCATATTGATAAGCAACAATAAATGTTCTGATGAATATTCTGCGATTTCGAGTTGCGCACGCTGATCGATATCTAAATTCGTGTTTTTTAGCATGCGTATCATCCCTAAAATGGTGCTTAATGGAATGCGAATCTCATGACTCATATTTGCTATATAAATAGACTTATGGTCTGAGGTTTCTAAAGCAAGTTGCAATTCATTTTCTAGACTGGCAACCCTGTCATTTAAATAAGACTCTATAACATCGTTTTCTAATTGAGACCAAACCGTATATAACAATATTAATGATACAACCACTAATACTACAAAAGTTAATAATGAAAATGTTAAATAGTAATCGGTATCACCAGACGCGTCTTTGCCTATAAAAAATAAGACGCCTAGAGCTATAAGGCCTATCGTAGCAATGACAGCCCATATTAGAAATCCTTTTTTAGTTTTTGGAGGAAAATTCATTAGCAAGTTTAGCTTTTATTTAAATATACAAAAGTATATGAAGTCTTCGTTAATAAATTGTAATTACATATCAACATCAAAAATGTCTTTAATAAGCAATGGATGCTCTCATGAAGCACTGAACTCATCTTGAGGTTTTCTATTTCCTAAAAAATGGCTAAAATTCACCCATATTTCGTTACTTTTTTG
>CAZLTR010000270.1:0-4521 GCA_964562415.1 uncultured Hyunsoonleella sp.
GATATAGCGTGTGGGGAAATTGTCACTGCCATCTAGTATAATGTCGTAGGCATCAAATAGCGTTAAGGCATTATCTACCGATAAGAATTCTACATAAGTTATAAAGGTTACGAATGGATTTAAGCGGGCTAGTTTTGTGGCCGCAACTTCTGCTTTAGGTTTGCCAATATCATCATGCGTATACAAAATTTGACGTTGTAAATTGCTTTGGTCTACGGTATCGTTATCAATTATACCAATAGTGCCAACTCCTGCAGCAGTGAGGTATTGTAGGATAGGGCAGCCTAGACCTCCAGCACCAATAACTAATACTTTTGCGGCTTTTAATTTCTCTTGGCCTTTAAGACCTATTTGGTCTAAGATAAGATGGCGGTTGTATTGTTGTTTTTCTTCTGTACTAAGCATAGTTTTAAAGGCTAAATTGTTCCCAGTCTTTCCAAACAACGTCTAAGCCTTGTGTTTTTAACATGCGAACAACGTCTTCTGTGCTGCGTTCGTCCGATATTTCGAATTGCTCTAAAGATTGTGGTGCTACGGCATAACCCCCAGGGTTGGTTTTTGATTCTGCACTAATTGAAGTGATGCCTAGATTCACAATATTATTTCTAAAGACCTCGCTTTCTCTGGTAGACATAGAGAGTTCTACATCTTCATCTAATAAGCGAAAGGCACAGATGGTTTGTACCAAATCGATATCGGTCATTTCAACTTTAGGATCTAACCCGCCACTATGCGGGCGCAAACGCGGAAAGGAAATAGAGTATTTGGTTTTCCAATAGGTTTTCTGTAAATATTTTAAATGTAGGGCTGTAAAGAAACTATCTGCTCTCCAGTCTTCTAATCCAAAAAGAGCTCCTAAGCCTATTTTATGAATACCTGCGCGTCCTAAACGATCTGGCGTTTCTAAACGGTAGTCGAAATTCGATTTTTTGCCTTTCGGATGGTGTTTTTTATATTCGTCGCGGTGGTAGGTTTCTTGGTATACCAATACGGCATATAAACCATGGTCTGCTAATAACTCGTACTCTTCTTGATCTAGGGGTTGTACCTCTATGGTAATATTAGAAAAATGACTGCGAATTAATAGGATGGCGTTTTTTATATAGTCTACACCTACGGTTTTATTGGCTTCTCCCGTTACTAATAAAATATGGTCATAGCCTTTTGCTTTTAAATAAGTAACTTCTTTTAAAATTTCGGCATCGGTTAATGTTCTGCGCGGGATTTTATTCGTCATGCTAAACCCACAATACGTACATATGTTTTGGCATTCGTTGCTTAAATACATAGGTGCATACATCTGTATGGTATTTCCAAAGCGTTTTTTGGTGAGTAATCTACTTTGTTGGGCCATTTGCTCAATGTAAGGCTTTGCAGCAGGAGAAAGAAGTGCTTTAAAATCCTCTAAATCTCTTTTTGGGGAGGCTAGTGCTCTAAGGACATCAGCTTCGGTTTTAGAAAAGATGCTTTGCAGCGTATCGTCCCAATTATAGGTGTCGAACACTGTTTTGAAATTAGGGATATTAAGTGGCTTATGTTGGGCTATACGAGACATGAATAAACGTTTTCCTTTTTTTGAGGGCTTTTATTGTAGGCGTTTCTTAGCTTAAAAAGCTGGTTAGGGGGCTGCTGGCTTCGGCCTGTTGTTGTACAGGGGCTAGTTTAGCTTCGAAAGCCATACGTCCAGCTTCTACAGCCATTTTAAATGCTTTAGCCATAGCAACTGGGTTTTTAGAGACGGCAATAGCAGTGTTTACCAATACAGCATCGGCACCAAGTTCCATGGCATAGGCGGCGTGAGAAGGGGCGCCAATACCAGCATCTACTACAACAGGAACATTGGTTTGGTCTATTATAATTTCTAAAAATTCTTTTGTTTTTAAGCCTTTATTACTGCCTATTGGGGCGCCAAGCGGCATAACACATTGCGCGCCAACCTCTTCTAAGCGTTTGCATAACACGGGATCGGCATGAATGTAGGGCATAACTACGAATCCTAGTTTTACCAATTCCTCAGCAGCTTTAAGCGTTTCAATGGGGTCGGGTAGTAAATATTTAGGATCGGGGTGGATTTCTAGTTTTACCCAGTTTGTATTTAGCGCTTCTCGAGACAGTTGTGCTGCAAAAACAGCCTCTTCAGCAGTCCGTACACCAGAGGTGTTGGGCAACAAATTGATGCTCTCATGAGCGAGGTGCGTTAAAATGTCATCTTCGGTATTCTCTACGTCTACACGCTTTAGAGCTACGGTAACCAATTCACTTTCACTTTCAATTAACGCGGCTTCCATAAGTGAAGTCGTGCTAAATTTACCTGTTCCTGTAAATAACCGAGAATTAAAGGTTTTGTCTGCTATTTTTAAAGTCGTATTCATAGTGCGTACTTTTTTGCTGCTAACTGTATGGTTAATCGCTATTTTTTATCAAATGTATAACGCTGTTCTAGTGTGGAAGAGGCGTTAAGTAATTGGTTAAATGTTTTTATGGTATTGAAATCTTTAGTAATTGCCCCAGAGATAGCAATTCCTGAAATTCCCGTTTTTAGAATATCTGAAACATCTTCTAAGGTTATCCCTCCTATAGCGAGTATAGGTGTCTTGGTGTTTAAAGCATCTATTATCGCAGCATAACCGTTCAAGCCCAATACTGGACTTAGGTTTGCTTTAGTGTTGGTAAACTTAAAAGGGCCCAAACCAATATAGTCTACTTCTTTGTTAATTAGGGCTTGGCAATCTTCTAAAGTGTTTGCGGTACCACCTACCATTTGCCAAGAGAGTAATGTTTTTCTAGCTTCGGTTGGGCAGGTATCGGTTTTGCCTAAATGTACACCATCTGCTTTAATTGCTTTTGCCACTTTATGATGGTCGTTGATAATTAAGCGGGTTTGATAATGGCTTGTAATTTCACGAGCTTGTGCTGCAAGCTTTAAAATTTTCTTTTCCGAAATATCTTTTAAACGCAATTGTACCAATTCAGCCCCAGATGTACATGCTTTTTGTATGTGATCTATGTGCGCTTTAGGCGAATCGCCCTGTGATATGTAATGGAGTTTAGGTATCATGATGCATAAGTATTAATGGCATGGGCGTGGTTGCCAAGTAAGCTTGTGTTAGAATTTAAGAACGCTTCGGTGTAATATTTTGCGTTTAGTGCTGCTTCTTCTATAGGCTGTCCTAATAAAATTTGGCTCGCTAATGCAGAAGATAAAACACAACCACTACCGTGTTTTTCATGTATTGAAGTTGCTTTTGGTGGAATGTGCGTCATTACTATTTTATTATGGTATAGGGTATCCCAACCTTTTTTGTCTGGGCGATGTCCGCCTTTTAAATAAATGTTAGTATGCGTGCTAATGTCTTCTAAAGTGGCCTCAATAGACAAGCTAGGATATAGCAATTGTATTTCGTCATAATTGGGTGTGATTACAAAACATTGCGACCATATGTTATGGAGAATATCTTGATTTTCGCTAGTATGGAAATCGAAACCAGCTGAGGCTTTGATAATGGGATCTAGAATTATTTTTAGGTTAGGATTTAGCGCATGCAAATGCGCTAATATTTTTGAAAGTATCTCCCAGGATTCTATAAGCCCTATTTTGATAACAGAAATATCAAAACGTTTAAAAAGAAGATCTATTTGCGCAGTAATCACGTCTAGGTTTGTCCAAATACAGTGTTTAAAATCAATGTCATTTTGCACCGTTAAAGCAGTACACACAGACAAGCCATTAAGACCATGGGATTCAAAGGTTTTGATGTCGGAGGTAAGTCCGGCACCACCACTGGGGTCATGTCCTGCTATGGTTAATATGTGTGTAGGTGCGTGCACAATTTTATGATTTTTTGCTATAATGTTGTTGCATGGTTTTGAATGTCTTCACTGGGGTATTGCTATTCCAAATGCCGCCTAATACACCAACGCCTTTAAAACCTAAGGTGTCAAATTCGTTGAGGTTGTCTGATGTTACGCCTCCCATGCCAATAATAGTTTTATCGATATGGTTCACATTAAAACCACGCCCTTCATACCCTTGCTTAGATATAGATGCAAATACAGGGCTCAATAAATGGTAATCGAATTCAAAATCGCATTTGGCCAAATCTTCTGGTTCATGAAAGGACGAGCTTATGGTTTTGCCAAACATGTTGAGGTTTTTAAAATACTGTCCAGGATTATCGATGTGGTCTTTGCGTTTTTGCTCTTGAAAGTGTATGCCTTTTAGATTATAACTGTTTATGAGTTCATGGTGGTAGTGAACTACGATACGATTGTGATATTCTGGGTTTATTTTGTCTAAATAGATACAGTGTTCCTCATAATTTTTATGAGGTTTGCGAAAATGATAAAAGGCTAAGCCTTCTTGGAATAGACCTGTTAAGGTGTCTATTTCGTTTGCGATATCGTTTTCTGGTGCTATGACAACAATCATTTTACTGTGTTTTTAATGCCAATAGGCACTGGTATTTTATGGGTATTAATTTAAGAGCTATTGCGTTAGGGATTGCAGTGTAAATCCTTTTG
>CAZLTR010000271.1:0-4497 GCA_964562415.1 uncultured Hyunsoonleella sp.
AAATCCAAGACCTAAAAAAAGAGGCCTATTAGAAGCCTCTTTTTAAATTATTTATTAAGTGATTTAAACTTTTTTGATTCTAGCGAAAATTCTAAATTTTTTGTTCAATTGAAGTATTTTTAGAAATTCATAGCAGTGTTATGGACTAAGAAAAAGACAAAAATTGAATGGAAAAGAAGATTTTTATAGCGAATTGAAAAAAAATTAAATCATTTTTATAAAATTAAGGATTTACATCTTCGAAAAGAGATTCGTAGGCCTCAAAAACAGCTTCAAATTTATCTTCTAACTCGGTAAAAGAACCTTCAATGTAAGTGTCAAAATCGTTAGATGTGCCATCTTCGAATAAAAAACGTGCATTCACAAAGTCTTGGGTAACTTCAACCTCATCAAAACTATTCGTATCTGGGTTGTAAACGAAATCAGTATAAGTGTCTTGGTCTTTGTAGAATTCAGCACTAGCAATTAATTTTTGATTAATGCTTAGTACAGCCTCTGTATCTTTATTTAATAAGGCAATTTGCTCGTCTAAAGGTAGCTCATCGTTAGAGTTGAAGTTTTCTGTTTTAGCAGAAACACTTAATCTAGCATTTAAGAAATTGAAATTACCGCTAAAGTCATTGACAATGTTTTCAAGGTCATCATCTTCGTTGCTAAACATACCATTGGCTGTGTAATTGTAGCCCATAATTGTTTCATCTCCAATTTTAAAATTGAATGATTGATTAATGGTCGCATTATTAGTGTTGGTATAAGTTGTTTGAAATATAAAAGCAGCGATAGTTGTAGTGTTACTAATACTGGCAGGGATTAATTGACCATCTTGAAAAGCGGCTGTATACTCCTGTGAAAACACTTGCGTATTATCTATTTTAAGGTTTGCTTTTACAAGCGTAGGAAGTTCTTCCTCATTTTCACCCGCAATAGTTGTTGTAAAATCGGTAAAACTAAATGTTGCATTTTTACCATTGTAAGCAATGTTGTAAATCACATCATCACTATCTCCTGTTTGTTCGAAATCTTCAAGGCTATCATTCCAAGTATAAACACCTTTTAAATCGTTAAAGTCTTCAATTAAAGATGTTTCTTCTACAATAGTAAGGGCTTGTTTAGCATTTAAGGCCACTACATCTTTAGTGTCGCTGTTTTTAAAATTGTTTAAAGTTTTCAAAACAGTGTTTTCAAAAGGCTGTTCTTCTACTACAATAACATTGTCATCAGCATTAGATGCTGATAAAAATTCTGCCAATTCGATAATTTCTTTTAGAGCATCGTTATTGCTAAAAGCCTCTACTTTATCTAAAAGAGCAATACTGTTGTCTTCAAGTTGCGTTTTACCCTCTTCAACGCTTAAAGAGCCGTTAATTTCTTCTTGCGGGGCTCCACCGCCATCATCGTCTTTGCTACATGCACTGTTTAATACGAAAGACGCGCCTAGTGCAATTAAAAAGATTTTTTTCATGTTGATATAAGTTTGATTTGATGTAGTAAAAGTATGAAATTTTAACAAGTCATATAAGAAGATATGTTAAAATTTAGCTAAAACTATTAAATAGGTGTTGAGTGAAAATTAACGTACTGTATTAATAATGTTAAACGCTAAAATAAGAAGCGTACTATAAAGGTGTTTTAAGTGTGTTGGTTTTTAGGGAGTTACCATATAGGTATTTAAAAAAAATGTATGCTTTTTATATTTTATAAACATTTAAAATACTGTTTATTAGTCTTTTATGTTGTTTTTTGTGTTAACTTTTTATATCTTATTTTTAATTAATGGAATAAATTTTGTTGTTTTATATATTGAAATAGAAGCGACTTTATGATGACAATAGATACCTCCTCAAAGCAAAAAATAGTAACGGAAGATGCAGCTTATAAAACAGCATTAAAATATTTTAATAATGATGATTTAGCGGCACGTGTATGGTTGAATAAGTATGCTTTAAAAAATGCGAATGGAGAACTGTTTGAGCAGTCTCCAGACGCTATGCATAGGCGTATTGCCAAGGAGGTAGCGCGTGTAGAAGCCAAATATGTCAATGCACTTTCTGAAGACACAATTTACAATCTTATTAAAGATTTTAAATATATAGTCCCGCAAGGTAGCCCTATGGCTGGTATAGGGAACCCTTATCAAATCGCATCGCTCTCTAATTGTTTCGTAATAGGCAATTCGGGGACGTCAGATTCTTATGGGGGGATTTTAAAGATAGATCAAGAACAAGTACAACTTATGAAGCGCCGAGGCGGGGTTGGACATGATTTGTCGCATATCCGACCTAAAGGTTCTGCGGTACAAAATTCGGCATTAACTTCTACAGGAATAGTACCTTTTATGGAGCGTTATTCTAATTCTACACGAGAGGTTGCCCAAGATGGACGTCGAGGGGCATTAATGCTATCTCTATCTGTAAAGCATCCAGATGCTGAAGATTTTATAGATGCTAAGTTAGAGGCAGGAAAGGTAACAGGAGCCAATGTTTCTATTAGAATAAATGATGCTTTTATGCAGGCTGTAAAAGCGGGTACGAGTTTTGAGCAACAGTATCCTATTACGGGTGAAACACCTCTAGTTAAAAGGACTATTCAGGCCGATAAGTTGTGGAAAAAAATTGTACACAATGCATGGAAATCTGCCGAACCAGGGGTGTTATTTTGGGATACAATTTTAAAAGAGTCTATTCCCGATTGTTATGCCGATTTGGGCTACAGGACAGTATCTACAAATCCTTGTGGAGAAATACCATTGTGTACTTATGATTCTTGCCGATTGTTGGCAATCAATTTGTTTTCCTATGTAGAAGCGCCCTTTACCGAAAGTGCACATTTTAATTTTGAATTATTTAAAAGGCATGTGAGTTACGCCCAGCGCATCATGGATGATATCATCGATTTGGAATTGGAAAAGATAGCGGTGATTTTAAAAAAAATTGATGAAGATCCAGAAGCCGAAGAAGTTAAGGCTATAGAACGTAATTTATGGTTAAACATTCAAGATAAGGCTAGAGAAGGCCGACGAACAGGCATGGGAATTACAGCAGAAGGCGATATGTTAGCTGCTTTAGGATTGCAATACGGCAGTGATGCTGCAAATGCATTTTCAGAACAACTTCATAAAACCTTGGCTATTGAAGCCTACCGCAGTTCTGTACAATTGGCTAAAGAGCGTGGCGCATTTTCAATTTTTGAGGCCAATCGCGAAAAAGACAATCCGTTTATTTTACGATTAAAAGCCGAAGATGAAGAGCTGTACCATGAGATGCTAGAACATGGCAGACGAAATATTGCCTTATTAACCATTGCGCCAACGGGAACGACAAGTTTAATGACGCAAACGAGTTCTGGTGTAGAGCCTGTTTTTTTACCCGTTTATAAACGCCGACGAAAAGTAAACCCAAATGATAAGACAAGCCGTGTCGATTTTGTAGATGAAGTAGGAGATGCCTGGGAAGAATATATTGTATTTCATCATAAATTTAAGCACTGGATGGAGATTAAAGGTTTTGAAACCTCTAAGAATTACACCCAAGAAGAGTTGGAGGCTTTAGTAGCGCAGTCGCCTTATTATAAAGCGACCTCTAATGATGTCGATTGGTTGCGTAAAGTAGAAATGCAAGGTGCTATACAAAAATGGGTAGACCATTCTATAAGTGTTACTATAAATTTACCTAGTACAGCTACAGAAGACTTGGTAAGTGCTTTATACATTAAAGCTTGGGAGGTAGGTTGTAAAGGGGTGACTGTATATCGTGATGGGTCGCGATCTGGAGTGCTTGTGGGGACATCAGATAAAAGTGAACAGAAAGCCACTTCTAAGAATAGACTGAAGTTTCCTAAAAAACGTCCAGAAGCCTTAGCTGCCGATGTGGTGCGCTTTCAAAATAATAAAGAAAAATGGATTGCTTTCATAGGACTTATTAATGACAGACCGTATGAGATTTTTACAGGACTTGCCGATGATGAAGATGGTATTTTACTGCCACGATGGGTAAGTCAAGGTATGATTATTAAAAATAAAAGAGAGGATGGCACATCCCGTTACGATTTTCAATATAAGAATACAAGAGGTTACAAAACTACTATAGAAGGCTTGTCTCATAAATTTAATCCAGAATTTTGGAATTACGCTAAACTCATATCCAGTACCTTACGTCATGGTATGTCTATAGACAAAATCGTAGATTTGGTGAATAGCCTACAATTGGATAGCGCTTCGATTAATTCTTGGAAAAATGGAGTTGGACGGGCTTTAAAACGTTATGTCGAAGATGGAACCCAAGCCAAAGGGCAGCGTTGCGAAAATTGTAAATCGGATAATTTAGTATACCAAGAAGGCTGTTTAACCTGTAAAGACTGTGGGTCTTCTAAATGCGGTTAGATGCTGCATTTAAGTAGAGCGTTATTGTATTAAAGTAGGATGCTCTAAAGTTTTTTAAACCTTGAACTCATCTTGACGTTTTGTTTTTAACCGAAAATGAGTTGAAATTTAACCAGATG
>CAZLTR010000272.1:0-4456 GCA_964562415.1 uncultured Hyunsoonleella sp.
TTTTTATTCTAAGGTAAGACTTTTTATATAATTATGGGTGTTTACGGATATTCAATAAAGTATTTAGTTGCTGTATAAACATACGGTTTAATTCTAAAATAGCATCTAGTTGCGCACGTTTTTGCCGTTTACTTACAGCATCTTGTTTAGTGCCTAACATTTGTGCCAACTCATGTTGTAGGGCGTTGGGATGTTCTATGCTAAGTTTTACAATTTCTGCTGAGCTTACCGTCCAATGATCCATAAAGGTAAGTGCCAGTTTAAAGTATAAATTTACACTGGTGTTAATGTGTGTGCTAGGTGTTTTTAAGTAAAGGTTTTGCTTTATTTTTTTTAATTGTTCCAGTGTTTCTCCCGAAAACACAAACGCTTCCCCGTTAGATTCGCTTACAGAATTGCCTTGATAGGATTTCTCCCCAACTCCTATGGCTAGCCTTACATCTAAATTTTTTATGGTTTTAATACAGGCTTTTATATACACAGCATGTAAGAAACTCTTAGAGGGGTCGGCTATCTCAATCTGGAAACCATCGCCACGATACATTTCCCAGTTTTTTGTATTTGAGTCTATATAAATCAACGCTTTTTTTAAAAGCGTTATCCAAGCCTCTGGAGTTTTAGTGTGCCTAGATTTAATAATATCTCCTGTAATAACACTTGTCATATCTATGCTGTAATAAAGGCATTTGTTTAAATATGCCTTTTTTAAGGAATATGTTTAAGTATGCCTTATATAAGGCATGTGTAAATGTATGGCATTTTAACGAGTTTACAAAAAGATAGGCAAACCTTTATTTGGTCATGTATCTTCTCCAGCACGTTTAATAATCGCTTCTGGAAGTGCTTTCTTGGCTTTAGCTCCCATTTTTTTAAGCTTTTCTACACTTGAAATTAAATTGCCTCTGCCATCCACAAGCTTATTCATAGCGGCCGAGTAGTCGCTTTTGGCAGCGTCAATTTTTTTACCAACTCCTGTTAGGTCACGAACCAGCCCTTCAAATTTATCGTAAAGCGCTCCTGCTTGTCGTGCTATTTCTATAGCATTGCGTTGTTGCTTTTCATTATTCCACATGGTATCTATAGTACGTAAGGTCGCTAATAAAGTCGTAGGGGTTACAATAACGATATTTTTTTCAAAAGCTTTATTATAGATGTTATTGTCTTCGTTAACTACGATAGCAAAGGCAGGCTCTATAGGGATAAATAATAATACAAAATCGGGCGAGGCGATGTCGTATAAGTCTTGGTAATTTTTTTCAGATAATTGGTCCACATGTCTTTTAATGGAATTGACATGTGCTTTCAAATGTAATGATTTATCGGCGTCATCTGCATTAACGAAACGTTCATAGTCGGTTAATGAGACTTTAGAGTCAATAATCATTTTTTTACCATCAGGCAAATGTAACACCACATCTGGCATCACACGAGTATTGTCTGCTCTAGTAAAACTTTGCTGTACAAAATATTCGCGGTCTTTTTCCAACCCCGATTTTTCTAAAACGCGCTCCAATACCAATTCGCCCCAATTGCCTTGCATTTTACTATCACCTTTTAGAGCACGCGTAAGGTTGGTCGCCTCTTTGGTCATTTGTTGGTTGAGATCTTTTAAACCTAAAAGTTGCTCTTTTAATGCAGAATGCATACTTATACTTTCTTTTTGAGAGGCTTCTACTTTTTTTTCGAAACCTTGAATTTTCTCCTGAAGTGGGTGTAATATGTTTTTAATGTTTTCTTTATTCTGTTCGGTAAATTTATTAGATTTTTCTTCTAGAATTTTATTGGCTAAGAGTTCAAAATCTTTACGGAGCTGTTCTTGGCGTAATTCCAGCTCTTTATCTCGCTTGGCATTAAGTTGTTGCAGGTTTTCTAATTCGGTATGTTTACGCGCTAATTCAGAATTTAAAAACTCTTTTTCCCGACGAATCTCCTCTCGACTTGTTTCCATCTTAGAAAGGCTGTCTTTTAAGTCGGTAATTTGTGTATTAAATAGGGTTTGCTGTTGTGTTTTTTCGGAAGTATGGTTTTGTTTTAAATGGTCTAATTGTAGTTCTAGGTTGGTGTTGCGTTCCTCTAAGGTGCTGCTAATACTTTTTACTTTGAGTTTTGTAAAAAAACACCCTAAAATAAAACCGAGTACAGCAAAAATTAAAGCCGCTAATACGACTACAATTGTATCATTCATAACACTAAAAATATTGATTCAAAATTTTTTGAAAACAGATTAAGATACTTCATAAACTAATATTCTATTAAACTTATTAGTACCCTAGCAAAGATAGGGTACAAATTAAAAAAATAAATAGTATAAAGGATACAAAAATATGTAGTATTAGAAATAGTAGATTTAATTTTTTAGAGTGTTACAAATTGAAATAATTAGAGATCTTTAAACAAAAAAAGCGAGCCTCTCAGCTCGCTTTCCTTAAAACTAAAATGGATGAGTTATTACAAAAACTCGGTAAACGCTTTGCCTTCAGTTTTGTAAATAATTTTATATTTACCTTTAGCACTTTCGTTTAATTTATAAATGCGTTCTAATTGATTAGTATCGGCTTTAAGAACCTCTGAAAATACTAGTTTATAAGGTGCAAAATTACCTTCATCTCTATAGATCTCTATTTCAAGAGGTGCTTTGTTTAGCGCTAACTTAGAGACAAATATCATGTTGCCTTTTACAACTGTAGATGGTTTAAAGACCGTTTTAGACCGCGTACTGTTGTATTCAATTAGCCCTTTATTAATACGAAACGGTATGGTTTTAATTTCCATGTCTTTATCTAATTCAAAGACATACGTTCCGTCAGGTAAAGACGCTAAGTTGAATCCTCTCATGTAAAATCCAGATTTTTGAATTGCTTCTTTGTACAAAACAAGGTTGTTCGCGTCCTTGATTGTAAAAAGATTACCCACCTTAACATCGTTTAAAGTAAGTACAGTTCTGTGTGCATTTTTTTTACTAATAAAAAAAGTGCCATCATTTGCATATCCCATAACCGTAGCTAATAGAGCTACCATTAAGAATACTTTTTTGGAAGTGTTTGTTACATTTCTCATAGTCTTAGGTATTTAACGTTAGACATGTCAAAGGTATAGCAAAAGGAAACCTAATAAAACATTGAAATTGACTAGTTTATATGCAAAATTACCTGTTAAATTTATGTTACCTTAATGTGAAGTTAAAATAGAATATATTTGGGGTAATTTGATGCAACTAAGTAGTAAAAAGACTACAAAAAATGTTTTTAATTTAGATAAGAGGCAATAGAGCAACAATAGTCTAAATAACCGTTAAAAGCTATTGGTATTTATGTTTTTAATCTAAAATGACCTTTAGCCGTATTAAAAGTGATGAGGTCATCGGGAAATAAAGTATTAAAAACTCCTTTTTCAATAAGATGAGTTGGAGAGTCTGTTACTACAGCCTGGGGGGTCATCACAATAATAGTATCGCAAAGTTGAATAGCTAAATCGATGTCGTGAGAGGAAAATAAAATGGTTTTATCTGTGGTTTTAGCTAAGTTTTGAAGTAGTTTTAAAATATAAGCTTTGTGATATAAATCAAGATGAGTGGTGGGTTCGTCTAGTATAATAAGGTCGGTATCTTGTGCCAGAGCTCTGGCTATCATTACCTTTTGCAGTTGACCATCACTTAGTTCATAACATTTTTTATATTTTAAATCCTCAATAGCCACAAGTGTCATTGCTTTTTCGATGGCTTTAAGGTCTGTGTCATGCAGTGAACCTACCCAATTGGTATAAGGCTGTCTGCCTAAGGCCACCAATTCGAACACCGATAAATTTTTGGTAGCGAGCGGTTCTGTAAGTACTACACTCATGGTTTTAGCAAGGCTAACAGCATTATACGTTTCTAAAGGCTTTTCATTTATCGTAATGGAACCAGATAAGGGCGGATGTACTTGGGTTAATGTTTTTAACAGGGTAGATTTTCCAATACCATTAGTGCCTATTAAACCTATAAGCGCTCCCTTTTTTAGTTTAAGATTGATATTAGAAGCTATAGTGTGCGTTTGTGTTCTTGTACGGTAGCCTATGGATAGGTTTTGAACCTTTAAAACATTATACAGATCTAGTTTTGTCATACTATTGCTTAAATTAAAATACCATTTTTCGTTTTCGAACCAACAACCAGATAACTACAGGAGCCCCAAAAAGTGCCGTAATCGCATTAATAGGAAGGGTGTAATCGCTAGTAGGCAGTTGGGCAATACAATCGCAAATAAGCATAATAATAGCACCTAATAGAAAGACAGCAGGTAATAATAGTTTATGGTTAGCAGTGTTAAATAGTTGGCGGGTAATATGTGGTACGGCCAGACCTATAAATGCGATTGGTCCCGTAAAGGCGGTTATGGTACCAGCGAGTAAGCTAGTCGCTATAATAATAAGAAAACGACCTCTTTTTAAATTGAGCCCTAGGCTTTTAGCATAGTGT
>CAZLTR010000273.1:0-4425 GCA_964562415.1 uncultured Hyunsoonleella sp.
CTGGATACATGACAGGTACTATTCTAAACCATTCTGGAGGACATATTCTTGAATAGAATTCTAAAATTTAAGTACTAAATTCTTTATGTGATAAAAAGAAAAGCTGACTTTACAATACCCCGTCTGAATCATTTTTTGAAAACAGGAATGGGAAGCCCCAACAGGATTGAATACTAGAGTACAAATTTTCAAAATACCAAATCAATACAACAACAGAAAAAAGCCAATGAAAAACATAAATTTACAACTATTATTTAATGCTTCATTGGCTATGTTTTTTAAATTTAAGCACTCATTGCTAATTCAATAACTTATAGAACTAAATACTTAATATCTTAAATATCAATAGTTCTAAAAGTTAAATTTATTCTTGCATTTTTGACTTTTTTTGTTGGAGGTAAACGGTGTAACCATTTTTTTTGTGTTTCACCTTTCATAACTAATAAACTACCTTTTTCTAAAATAATGGAAACTGTTTGTTTCGTAATTTTATGTTTGAATGAAAATTTACGCTCTGCACCAAAGCTTAATGAACCAATTGCCCCTTCTTTCTTCAAATCTTTTTCTCCGTCACTATGCCAAGCCATTCCCTCATTTCCATTATGATATAGGTTAAGCAAACAAGAGTTGAATTTTTCTCCTGTTTTATTTTCTATAATAACTTTGAGTTCTAAAAGTTCTTTAGTCCAAGGCAGGGCAGATTTAGTGGTTTTTGAATAGGTGTAATTAAATGGTTGCTCTCCATACCAAGCTACTTTTCGTTTAGTAGTAATCAATTTTCCAAAAATAATTGCTTTGTCATTTTCCCATTGAATATTTTGTAATAATTGTCCAAAATAATATTGAGCTTTTGCTATGCTCATTATTGAGCCATAATAATTTACTTCGCCATCAATAGGTAAGATATTTACATTTTCTGAGGTGTTAAACAAGTCCATTTTTCCAAATTTTATAGTCGGTACGTAAACAATGGCCACAGGCACTAAATCCAAGCGCTTTGGCGTGTTCGATTGTATTGAAAAAAACACGGTTTTTGGCTTTCATCCTTTTGCCCGACTTACAGCGTAAAGTTCCGTAAATTTTTAGATTGAGATTTCCTCCATAAACGATTTCTTTTCGTTTTATTTTTTGATGAAGTTCTGCAGCAGTAATGTCGATATGTTTTATCATTTTATTAAATCGTTGCGTCGTGAAATATAACACCTAAAGTATGCCTTTCTCCGCTAGATGCGGTGAAAATTTAGAATATAATAGTTTCTCTTGTTATTTGAATCATTTGAGGTTGTATGTAATTAAAGCATTTATATTCCCCCAAACCAAAAGCCATAGCGTTCCATTACAACTGCTTTTCGGTATCGCTTTTCGTTATTGTATTGTTGTATTACCCCTGTGCAATATTCATCCGAAAAAATTTTAAAACTAATTGCATACCTTTTTTACTCATTAATTAAGTTACTAATTACCAATTGGTTGTATCTATTTTTATTTTTAAATTTTCCATTGCTATATAGTACTATCTGGCGTATTTATTTTGGATGCCTCCCAACCAATAATGGCTTTTTTTCTAGTACTTCCCCACATATAACCGCCAAATACACCTGTAGATTGAATAACTCTATGGCAAGGAATTAAAAAAGCAATAGGATTGTTTCCAATAGCCGTTCCTACTGCTCTTGATGCTTTTGGTTTTTGAATAAAGTTAGCAACATCTCCATAAGTAGCTAAATTCCCCGTTGGTATTTTCAAAAGTGCTTCCCAAACTTTTAACTGAAAATCGGTTCCTTTCAAGTGCAATTTTATACAATGTATTTGGCTCCAGTCATGCGTGTCAAATTTTAGAGCACCTTGTTGTATTTCATCTGTTTTCTGAATGAAATTAGCATTTGGAAAACGTTTTTCTAATTCAGAAAAAGCAATTTGTTTATTGTCCGAGAACCCCATGTAACAAATACCTTTGTAGGTTGATGCAACTAATATTTCACCAAACATACTTTTTTGATAACTATAATTTATACTAAGGTTTTTTCCTTTATTCTTGAACTCACCTGGAGTCATTCCCTCAATTTTTATGAACAAATCATGTAATCTACCTGTACCCGAAAGCCCTGTTTGATGTGCAGTATCAAACAAAGTAGATTTAGAATTGTTCAGGATTTTTTTTGCGTGTTGAACGCTTATAAATTGTAAAAATTTTTTAGGACTAACACCGGCCCATTCTTTAAAAAGTCTTTGAAAGTGAAATTGACTTAAATTTACTTTTTTTGCAATTTCCTCAAGAGTTGGTTGTTTCGTAAAGTTATGTTGTATGTAATCGATAGCTTTTGCTATTCGATCATAATCGATATATTCTTGCTTTTTCATTCAAATGAAATTTTATAAAAACAAAAATAAAAGTGATTCTATTCAAATAAAACCCGAAACTTGCTTATTATTTTTAGTATCTAAGATCTATAATCATTTATCTTAAAATTAAATATTGAAAATTTACTTGTAACTGTACAAGTTTTTCACAGCTTCTTCATTTGGAACAATCTCATATTCTATATTTTCACTCCACCATCTGTCTGTGTATGGTAAAATAATGACTTAAAAAAATAGTCATGCGTTACTTCGGCCTAATAACCTGCTATATCTTAAAGACCTAATGATCAACTCTAAAAATTCTCAAGAAAGGATTCGAAAATTCATCTCAAATCAAATGTAACGGGAGGTCCATTTTTTAAAGACGATGCCGAAACCTTATTCAAAGAAGAATACTCTACATTAGATTATGGAAGGCCTTATTTACAAAGCTGAATTTACAATTAACAAAGAAATCTCTAATAAAATGATGGTAAAAGAGTACTATTGTAAAAAAATTAACATTTAAAATATGATTTATATAACTCAACTCATATATGTAATTGAAGGCAAAGAAACCATTTTCTACCAATTTGAAAACATGGCAATCCCAATTCTTAAAAAATACAACGGAAGATTAGTACTAAGACTTAGACCTAATACAACCTCACTCATCGAATGTAATATTGAAACTCCTTATGAAATTCATTTGGTTGAATTCCATACACAACAAGATTTTGACAATTTTAAAAATGACGAGGAACGAAAGCAGTTTTTACATTTAAAAAAAGACGCCATTAAGTCCTCTATTCTAATTCAAGGCACAAAACTATAAGCAGTAAATCGCATGATGATGAAACCTAAAAAAATAGGTATATTAACCCTATTGAAATAAGAAGGCATTATATGAATGACACTTAAAAACTAAACAATGACTTGAAAATCATAAAACCAACCTTTAAAGAGTTTTAATTCAAGTGTTTGTAGTGTTTTTTAGCTTCTAAGCGCATCTTAAACCATTTTTAAATACCAAAAGTATAATTACCGCACATTGGTAAGCTTCTTAGTTAGCAAATCCTACCTATTCATCATTTTAAACGTTAAAGTTTAAGCAAATTCAAAGTTTAACATATAAAATCTTAATCTAATTTAAATTACTGTAGACTAAAATTATAGATATCATCGTCTAAACACTTACCTAGTGTTAAACTGTTAAAAAAGAAGAAAACACATGTTAATACAGGCCTCACGCTTGTAATCCTGTAGGGAGCCAAACGACGTATTTAAGGTCTGGCGGAACCTGAAAAGCCATAATTAAAAAATAGAGTAAGGCTAAAAAACAATTTATAAAACTATTATGAAAACACTTATGACAACGATTGCTGCACTAGCAATCGCATCTGCAGTAAATGCACAAGTATCGCAATGTTCAATTACTTCCGATTGTGGTGACTTCACAAAAGGTTATGACGTAGTTGTTCGCACAGTGCGTAATTCAAATGGTACCGAAATCCTAAACAGGAGAACTGGTGAAGTACTTGAATCTTTTGAATGTGATGGCCCTATTAGAATTAGATGTGCATCTACAGGCAACTTAACCCCTTCTACACCATCTTCAGATACGCCAAGAACGACATCTACAGTCGTAAGAAGAACAGCGCGTACTAGTATCACTAGATCTACTAGCAGTTCTTCTGACAGTTCTGGAAGTACTTCAACAAGCAGTAGTTCTACAAGACGTGGATTCCCTGCATCTGCAGCAATAGGTTTACCATAAAGAATTAATTAGAATTGGGTGCAATTCTAATACTATGAAAAGCGTAAAAGGCTGCCTGGAAAGGCAGCTTTTTTTATTAGTAAAAATTAGACATACGATTCAAAATGATACATGGCATCGAAATTCCAACTAATCTTAGCCTTAGAAATACATAGACCCAAATACAATCTTTTAAAAAATTACAATTTAGTATGCAGAAATTAAAAGCCTTTATTTGAATACTAGTCTCAAAAAATTATCTTTGTTGGCTTAAATAGTAGCATAAATTTATGAAGATTTCGTACAACTGGTTAAAGCAGTTTATTAAG
>CAZLTR010000274.1:0-4415 GCA_964562415.1 uncultured Hyunsoonleella sp.
GCAATATGACCAACTTTAATCAAACAGTTCTCGGTCAGATGGCAATCCAAAAACGCGCGCCCCCTGCGCAACCAACAGGTATATGGTGTCCCTATTTCAGGAGCGCTGGACCGAACAGCTGCTCTAGTTGCTAATACATTATTAGGTAACCCAGCAGATGCAGCAGTTATAGAGTTTACAATGTTTGGACCTAAACTACAATTTGAAGTCGATACAACCATTGCCATAACAGGAGGGAAGCTGTCTGCAACGCTTGATGGCATAGCTTTAGAAAACAACCAGCATTATACAGTTGCTAAAGGTGCTATTTTAAGTTTTGGACGTTTTAGTTCTGGATGCCGTGCCTATTTAGGCGTAAAAGGCGGTTTTAAAACAGAATTGATTCTAGGCAGTAGGAGTATGTATCCAGGAATTACAAGTACAAGCTATTTAAAGAAAGGCGCTATTTTAAAAATTAATGGTTTTATATCTTCCAGTTCTCGTGTTTTTTCACGAGTAAAAGTAGATGAAAGTTATTTGAGTGATGTCGCATTAGAAGTGTATAAAGGGCCAGAATTTGAAGCGCTGTCCAGTATTGAAAAAGAACAGTTGTTCGCCCAAAGTTATACTGTTTCAAAATATAATAATAGAATGGGATATCAAGTTGAGGAACTTCTACCAAATAATTTAAAAAGTATAATAACCAGTCCTGTTTTACCGGGTACTGTACAGTTAACAGCATCTGGACAACTTATCATATTAATGCGGGATTGTCAAACTACTGGAGGGTATCCTAGAGTATTACAATTAACGGAAAAAGCTATTGATATATTAGCTCAAAAACCAACAGGAGCAGCATTTAATTTCGTGCCTGTTTAAGTAATATAAGTTTAAAGGTCAACCTCTATATCTTTGAGTTCGGCTAGAGAAATTTCACTTTTCTTAGAGGTCTCTATGTAACGCCTGTAAATTTTAGAATTGCGTTTTTGAAGCGTATCGCTTTCTGGTTTTAAAAGAGAAGAGGTCCCTATTCTATCTGCACCAGCTTCTAAATACTTTACGGCAGTTTCAAAATCTTCTATGCCCCCAGAAGCCTTTATTTTGATGTTGTTTTTTACAATTTTTTTCATGATTTTTACCGCAGTAAACGTAGCACCTCCTTCAGAAAATCCTGTTGATGTTTTAACGTAATCTGCACCAGAATCAACAACAATTTCGCAGGCTTTAACGATTTCGTTTTTACTAAGCTCAGAAATTTCTATAGTTACTAATAAGGTCGTATCTCCAATAGCTTTTTTTACATCGGTAATGTCTCGTAGTACAGATACATAATTTCTACTTTTAAGATAGCCTAAATTCATAGCCATATCTATTTCATCTGCTCCAGAGTTAATCGCATTTAATGCTTCAGAAATTTTACTTTTTGTAGAAGCTGCACCGAGAGGAAACCCAGCTACCGTACATACCTTTACAGTTGTATTTTTAAGAAGTTCTTTAGCGAGAACTACATAACAACTATTTATACAAACAGAGGCATATTGGTTGGCCTTAGCAATTTTACAAATATTTATAATATCGCGTTCTGTGGCGGTGGGCTTTAAAAACGTATAGTCTGTATAGTGGGCTAAATTCATGAATGCATGTAGGTTTTTTGTTTAAAATTATACGACGCCATTCCAGAATGAGGGGCTAGAATGTTACGTGAAATTATTAATTCAACATTAACTAAGGCGAGGGGTGTAGGGAATTTTATTAACATAATAATAAACAATTAAATTTACGTATTAAAAAATAGTTTAGATGTATTTCAATTATTTTTTCGACGAACAACATTTAAGAATGTTATTTAGTGCTGAAAATCAAAGTATTATCGTTTTTTGCTGCCCTTCGTTTTAAAAGGGCAAATGTAACATGTTAGAACCTAATTTTGGTGTGTAAACTTTAAAAATAGATTTCATTTTTTAATGCGACATATTAATTTTTTTATAAAAACAATAAAAAAACGGTATTGCATGTAAGAGCAATACCGTTTTTTTTGTAGGTTTTAGATGAGCTAACTAAAGCTCTCCAAGTCTAATAGCACATTAATTAATAATTATTTTTTTGGTAGTGCTTCCTAGTGAGGATTCAATACGCATAAAGTAAATGCCATTAGTTAAGGTACTTAAATTTAATTGACGTTTCGGACTCTCAATTTGTAAAATTTTAGAACCTATGGCATTCACTAAGCTTATAGACAGGAGTTGGGCACCTTGTTTAGTTTTTATATTGAGTAAAGCATTTGTGGGGTTAGGAAATACTTCAAATAAATTAGTTTCTCCAGTGTCTTCTATACTTAAAGCAGAAGCACTGCAATTGGTATCCCATTCTTCTACAATACCTTTTACAAATTCCCCAGAAGTGGTGTAATCGTTATCATCCCAATTTCCCGATGTGCTTGCGCCAGAAACTAAGGCAGATGCTCCTTCAACTTTATCATTTAAGGCCCAGTTGCAATGGCTAATGTTATTTTCACAAAGAAAATCCATCCATTTTTCGGTTTCTGCTGTGTTCACAGCACCATCGCCATTAGCATTAACAGTGCCCCATTCTGTAACCATTAAAGCCACACCATTATTTAAAGCGGTTTGCGCTCTATCTCGTATAGACTGTCTATGGGTACCTGCATAAAAGTGTAGGGTATAAGCAATATTAGAATACCCAGTAATAGGGTTGTTTGAAGCAACATCTACATTTTGCGACCATCTAGGCGTACCTACGATGATAAGATTGTCACTGTCAATAGCCCTAATAGCAGCAATAACAGCTTCTGCATAAGGTTTTATAGTATTTGTCCAAGAGACATTATTTAAAGGTTCATTATAAATTTCATAAATTACATTAGGGGCGTTCTTATAACGTGTTGCCATGTCTTCAAAAAATTCTATAGCTTCTGTTTGGTAATCTTCAGCATGGTGCGAATGCCAATCGATAATAACATACATGCCTTCTGCTATAGCTGCGTCTACAACTGTAATAATTTTTTGCTTGTTTGTGTTATCCGAGAGGTATCCCCCATTATCTTCAACACCCATGGCTGCTCTAACAATGGTGGCATTCCAGTCATTTTTTATTTTACGTACTACAGAAGCATTATAATAACGTTCGCCTCCCCATCCATTATTACTCCAAAAAAGACTGCAGCCAGCAAAAGATACTGGATCCCCATTAGCGTTTACAATTTTATTACCGTTTACCGATAGCGCACCATTATCTTGCACAGGTGTTTGCGCAGACAGGTTACAAAATAACATTAGCAAAATGGCAAAGAAAAAATGTTTCATAGTTGTTTAGTTTTTTAACATTTTGATTTTTAATAGGTTGGTTGGTTTGTATAAACAAAGTACGTTTCTAAAGTAGACGTGTACCAACATGCAATATACGATTAATTCAAAATATAAGAGTCCCGATGTGTGATGTAAGAAGACGTAGTTGTACCTATCATTTAAATAAATACAATTTAGTATTATAAAATGCAATTTATGTACAAGGGTGTTTGTAGAAACAAGAAATTAAAAACAGTTGGCTATGTAACTGTGCTTTAAATTATTTTTTTAATGACTCTTAGTTTATGTGTATGTGTACGTTTTTCTGCATTAAATATCCCCGAATGGTCTAGACGATCTATTCTAACTTTACCATGGGCATGGATAATGTAATTGTCTTTCATAATAATTCCCACATGTATAATAAGGCCTTCATTATTATCAAAAAACGCTAAATCACCAGGTTCACTTTCTTCTATAAAGCTAAGAGCTTCACCTTGAGAGGCTTGTTGAGAGGCGTCTCTAAGCAATTTATAGCCGTTAAGTTTATAAACCATTTGCGTAAATCCAGAACAGTCTATACCAAAAGGCGTTTTACCTCCCCAGAGGTAAGGGCTGTTTAAGTATAAAAAAGCCGTATTAATAATCTCTGCTTTGGGCATAACACCTTGTACAAGTTCACCATCAAATGCATGGTTTAAAAGTGATAAACCATTTAAACTAGCACCAAGAGGGATAGGGTATAGTTGTTGGGAGCTATCTTGAACAAACTCCACCAAGTCCATAGAAAGTTTAGGCACTTCTTTATTGAGGTTGTTGTAAGCAGCTGCTTCTATGATTTCATATTGTTTATTATCAATCCAACCTTCGTACTTATCGAAAGCCAATCGTATTTTACTCCATTTTTTACGTTGTTCTAAGATTTTAAAGCAGTCGCCATACAATACTTGAGAGACCAATTCACTTTTATCAGAAGCTTCAAACCTTAAAGGAACGATACTTAAATTACAAATTCCGTATTGCATTGAGATTTTATGAGTTGCGTTCAATAACCATAGCAGAAGCACCACCACCACCATTACAAATAGCGGCAGCGCCAATTTTGGCATTGTTTTGTTCTAAAACATTTAA
>CAZLTR010000275.1:0-4412 GCA_964562415.1 uncultured Hyunsoonleella sp.
TCTATATTCTTAGCAGCTTTACGCAGCCCTTCTTCTTGTTTTGCATCTATAGTTAAGGGATAGACCCTAATTCCTATAGATAATTTTATTTTAAGCTTATCAGACATATACAATAACTCTATAAAGTTAATTCGCCAACTGGGCTATACAATAATCTATATCTCTAATAAGCGCATTTATTTTGAGCTTTGTTTCCTTTTTATTGTCGTCACTACCTAAGATTGCGTTTGCAATTTTTAGAGCTTCATATTTTTCTTCCCAAGTTAAATTTAACTGTTTTTGATGTTTAATTTCTTCTTGAGCTTTCACATATTGCTGTTCCAGTTGCATGTTAGCAGTCCTTAAATCCGCTATTAAACCTAGCGCTTTACTAACTTTTAACTCTAATGCATCTACAACAGCCTCTATATTATTCATTTGCAAATAACAATACCTATCTCACAAAGTTAACATACCTCCTTTTAAATTACAATTGTTTTCTTATAAATTTTTATAAATTATTTTACTCGCATAACAATACGTAAAATGGTTTCATTTTTGGGCTACTCTTTTTTGACATTACCATTCAAATTAATACTTTAGCCTAATACATTTTTATGCGATTTATACCTGCTTTACTTGTTTTAATAGTGACATCACTCACGGCTCAAACTAAATATCCTCAAGATTATTTTTCTAGTCCATTAGACATTCCGCTTATTTTATCTGGAACCTTTGCCGAGTTAAGAAGCAACCATTTTCATTCTGGCATAGATATTAAAACCCAGCAACGTACAGGTTTAAAAGTAAGAGCCAGTGCCGAAGGTTATGTGAGTAGGATAAAAGTATCGCATTACGGTTACGGTAAGGCATTGTACATTACACACCCAAATGGGTATACTACAGTTTATGCGCATCTTAATAAATTTGCAGGTGCTTTAGAAAGTTACATCAAGCAGCAACAATACCAAAAAGAAACTTATGAAATTGAAATCTTCCCAAAAGCTAATTTATTAACTGTTAAAAAGGGAGAGTTAATTGCTTATAGTGGTAACACAGGTGGCTCTGGAGGACCGCACTTGCACTATGAAATACGCGATAATGCCGAACGCCCTATTAACCCGATGCTTTTTGGAGTTGATATTAAAGATACTACATTTCCAAAAATCACAGCTATTTATGCCTACCCTTTAAATGATAGTTCTCATGTAAACCATACCAATACAAAGCAAAAATTACAACTCATACCTCTAAAAAATGGAGATTACAGAGTTAAAAACATCAAAGCTTATGGGGCTATTGGTTTTGGTATTACAACATGGGATAGACAAGACTTAGCTGCTAATAAAAATGGCGTTTCTAACATACAAACCTTTGTAAATGGTCGTAAAAATTTTGAATTAGATTTTAAGCGTTTTTCTTTTGATGAGACCAAACATATTAATCAGCTTATCGATTACAAACATTTTAAGACAAACAAACAACGCATCCAAAAACTTTATAAAGATGATAACGTCTTAAGCCTCTACAAAGATGTTTATAAGGAAGGTATTGTTTATGCCGAAGATAGTACTAATACAATCTATAAAATAAAAGTTAATGACTTTAAAAATAATGCATCTTGGGTAACAATTTCTATAGATGGCACCCATACTAACACGCTTTTAAGCACGCCAAAAATACAAACCCCCTATTTTGTAACTACACATGCGCCTTTAAATTTTAAACAGGGAGCTGTTAGTGTTACTGTTCCTGCGCATACATTTTACAAAAATCTTTTTTTAAATATAAAAACATCTGGAGATACTTTAATGCTACACAAAGATGTTGTGCCCTTAAAAAAACGTGTTTCTATAGCTTACGATATTAGCAAATACAATACTGCAGATAAAAACAAACTGTATATAGCCAAATTATCACGCTACGGCAATAAAGCCTATTACACCTCTACAAAACGCAAAGGAGATTCTCTTATCACCCACAGCAAAAGGCTTGGTAGTTTTGCATTAACTACAGATTTTGATGCGCCTACCATTACAGCTGTTAACTTTAAAAATGGACAATGGCTTAGTAAATTTCGCTTCTTAAAACTCAAGATAGATGATCAAACTTCAGGAATTTCTAAGTACAGAGCTACGGTTAACGGCAAATGGATACTTATGGAATACGATTATAAAACAAAGACGCTAACACACGATTTTAATGATGGGGTCATCCTTAACACTAAAAATAATTTAAAAGTAATTGTTACTGATAATGTTGGAAATAATTCTACTTTTGAAGCGTTATTTTACAGAAAATAAATTCTATACCTTTTGAAAACAAAACACTACGTTTCCCTTCTTGTACTTTTCTTATGGAGTATAATTAGTTATGCACAAGAAGCTACCGTAACAGGCATTATTCTCGATGAAAACAATTTACCTGTTCCCAAAGTATCTGTCAAGGCAGGAGATTTAGGCACCGTTAGTAATGAAAACGGCTTTTATTCGCTTGATATTCCAGCAAATACCGATACAACACTAGAGTTCTCTCACATCGCTTACAAAAAAATTGTAGTTACTTTTAATCTAAAAAATGGTGTTATAGAAGAGTTTAATCCTGTGGTTAAGGAATCGGTCGAACAAATTGCTACGGTTGTCATCTCTAGTGGTCGCCGTAAAGATGTGCAAGGTGTCCTTACCATAGAACCCGAAACCATTAGAAAAATTCCTGGTGCCAATGCTGGTGTTGAAAACATACTGTTATCGCTTCCAGGAGTAAGCAACAACAACGAGTTAAGTACACAATACTCGGTACGCGGTGGAAACTACGATGAAAACCTTGTTTATATTAATGGTATAGAAGTATATCGCCCTTTTCTAGTACGTTCTGGACAACAAGAAGGTTTAAGTTTTGTCAACAGTGATTTGGTACAAAATGTAGATTTTTCTGCTGGTGGTTTTCAGGCTAAATATGGAGATAAACTGTCTTCTGTTTTAGACATCACCTATAAAACACCTTATAAGTTTGCTGCAAATGCCGATGTTAGCTTACTTGGCGCAACTGTTGCTGTAGAAGGGGTTAGTAAAGATTCAAAATTAACAGGAATCTTAGGTGCGCGTTACAGAAACAATAGCCTCTTTGTAGATGCTAGGCAAACCGAAACCGATTTTACACCAATTTTTGCAGATGTTCAAGGGTTTTTCTCTTATAAATTAACCAATAAATTTCATTTGAGCTTTTTAGGAAACGCCTCTTTAAATCTATATGATTTTCAACCCATATCTAGACAAACTAATTTTGGAACGCTTTCAGACCCTATTGCTCTGGTTGTATTTTTTGATGGTAAGGAAGAGACCGAATATCAAACCTATTTTGGTGCTTTACAAGGCACCTACTTTCCTAATGACAACCTCACTTTAAATTTTACAGCATCGACCTATCATACCACAGAACAAGAGTTTTTCGATATTCTTGCCCAATACAATTTAGGAGAGGTTAACACAAATATTGGTGACGAAAATTTGGGTGATGTTGAGTTCTCTGAAGGTGTAGGAAGCCAACTCACACATGGAAGAAATAGTCTTGATGCACTTATAACAACTGTACAAACTAAGGGCGATTTAAAGATTGATAATGCGCGGTTTGAATGGTCTCTACGGTACACACACGAAGATATTCGTGATCGCCTCGTAGAATGGGAAGTTATAGATTCTGCTGGGTTCTCTATACGTCCACCAAGAACGTTGCCTAGAAACGAACAACCTTTTGTGCCTTTTGAAGGCGATATCATTCCCTTTACAAGCATAAGAGCTCGAAATAATACACAAATTAACCGTATTCAAGCTTATGCCCAGTGGAGTAAACGCGGGAAAATAGGAGAAAGCAAAGTTTGGTATAATGCAGGTTTGCGCATGCACAACTGGACGGTTAAAGGTGATGGTATTAGTAGTGTTAATAATAGTATTTTAACCCCTAGAGCACAATTTGCAATCAAACCCAATTGGAAAAAAGATATGCTTTTTAGATTTTCTGGCGGTTTTTATTACCAACCCCCATTCTATAGAGAACTAAGAGACTCTACTGGTACAGTGATCCCCAATGTAAAATCTCAAAAATCCTACCATGCCGTTATAGGAAATGACTATAGTTTTAAAATGTGGGACAGGCCCTTTAAACTCACTACAGAAGCGTATTACAAAGGCATTACAGACGTTAACCCATATACCCTAGAAAATGTACGTATTCGTTACCGTGCCCGTAATAACGCTAGAGCTTTTGCCTATGGATTAGACCTGCGTTTAAATGGAGAATTTGTCCCAGGTACAGAATCTTGGTTTAGTTTTGGATACTTAAAAACAGAGGAAAACATCAATAATCGCGGTTATATCCCCAGACCCACAGACCAACGTTTAAAATTTGCGGCCTTGTTTCAAGATTATGTCCCCAAT
>CAZLTR010000276.1:0-4403 GCA_964562415.1 uncultured Hyunsoonleella sp.
ACGAAATAGGGGTGAATTTCAGCCATTTTTTAGGAAATAGAAAACCTCAAGATGAATTCATAACTTAAAACAACACACCAATGCCAATACCACAAAACGCTATAGCTTTAGAACAGCAATATGGAGCGCATAATTACCATCCCTTACCTGTCGTTTTAAACCGTGGAGAAGGCGTATTTGTATGGGATGTAGATCACAAGCGTTATTATGATTTCTTATCTGCTTATTCTGCAGTAAATCAAGGCCATTGCCATCCTAAAATTGTTAAGGCCATGATCGCACAAGCCCAAACACTCACACTTACCTCGCGCGCTTTTTACAATGATGCTTTAGGAGAATTTGAAGCTTACGCGTGTAGGCTTTTCGGTTTTGAAAAACTCCTCCCTATGAATACAGGAGCTGAAGCCGTTGAAACAGCGCTTAAAATTGCACGTAAATGGGGCTATGAAGTTAAGGGCATCGCTAAAAATCAAGCCGAAATCATTGTATGTAAAAACAATTTTCATGGCAGAACCAGTACTATTATTTCCTTTTCTAATGATCCTGTAGCTAACACCAATTTTGGTCCCTACACTAAAGGTTTTATAAGTATTGATTACGATAACCTTGAAGCCTTAGAAACTACACTACAACACAATTCAAATATTGCTGCTTTTTTAGTAGAACCAATTCAAGGAGAGGCTGGAGTTTATGTTCCAAGTGAAGACTACCTCATAAAAGCTAAAGCCTTGTGTGAAACGTATAATGTACTTTTTATTGCGGATGAAATACAAACAGGCATTGCCCGTACAGGACGCCTTTTAGCAACCTGCGGTAATTGTAGTTGTACATCCTTCAATTGCAGTAATACACCAGATGTAAAACCAGATATTTTAATTTTAGGAAAAGCATTAAGCGGCGGGGTTTACCCTGTAAGTGCTGTACTGGCCTCTAACGCTATCATGAGTGTAATCACCCCTGGCACTCACGGCAGTACTTTTGGAGGCAACCCAATTGCAGCAAGAGTAGCTATAGCGGCACTAGAAGTAACCCAAGATGAACAACTGGCCTTAAATGCAGAAGCTTTAGGGCATTTATTTAGAACAAAACTCAATACCTACATCGTAAAAAGTAACATTGTTAGTACCGTTAGAGGGAAAGGGCTGTTAAATGCTATTGTCATTAATGATACCGAAACCAGTAATACTGCACTTAACATATGTCTAGCTTTAAAAGATAATGGGCTCCTTGCCAAACCTACTCATGGCAATATTATACGTTTTGCGCCACCTTTAGTCATTACAAAAGAGCAGCTTTTGGATTGTATTTCTATAATAATTCGTACCATTCAAACTTTTGAAAATTAATAAAAACACGTGTTATTTTAAATAATTCACTAGAAACCTTTACTTTAAGTTGTATTTAAAAAATCCTTTTAGGCGCTGTGCGATTTTTAAATTAAACTGGTATAAACCGTATTTCTTCGCTATTTTTGTGCTTATGATTTCAGTAACTCTCATAGGCGCTGGCAATGTAGCTTCGCATTTGTTTAAAGTGCTTCATGCCACGCAAGACATCACCGTAACACAATGGTACAATAGATCTTTAGATGCCATTGCTATTTACAAAACTCAAGTGGCGATCACAGATCAACTTACAGCATTACAACCTACAGACATTTATATTTTAGCCGTTAGCGACGATGCCATAGCAGCAGTTTCTACAGCGCTCCCTTTTAGTGGACAACTCGTTGTGCATACCTCTGGAAGTGTAAACATTCATGATTTGGATAGAAAACACAAACGCGGTGTGTTTTATCCCTTACAAACCTTTAGTAAATCGACCCCTATAGATTTTAAAGATGTTCCTATTTGTATAGAAACCGAAGACAAAAAAGACTATCATATTTTAAAGACTCTTGCGACAACCTTAGGAAGTCCTGTTAAAAAAGTAAATAGTGACCAACGTCGTGTCTTACACTTGGCTGCTGTATTTGTAAATAATTTTACAAACCAATTGTACAGAGTAGCTCATGAGATTACAGAATCGGAAGCCGCTGAGTTCGACATGCTAAAGCCTTTAATTATGGAAACAGCAAAAAAAGTACAACATATATCGCCATACATGGCGCAAACTGGCCCTGCTAAACGCAATGACACTAAAACAATAAAAAAACATTTAAAGCATTTAGAGCGTGACGAACACCAAGAGCTATACAAATTACTAACGCAATCAATCCAAAACACTCATGGCAGATAAAAGTTATAAAGAATATTTAAACCAAATTACAACATTCATTTTCGATGTTGATGGGGTACTAACAGATGGTAGTTTACATATTACAACATCTGGAGAAATGCTTCGGGTTATGAATGTGAAAGATGGTTATGCTTTAAAAACAGCGCTTAATAAAGGATTTAATATTTGTATTATTTCTGGTGGTAGTAATGAAGGGGTGCGCGAACGCTTGGCAGCATTGGGGATAGACGATATTTACTTAGGGGCGCATAATAAAATAGAACAACTGGATGACTACTTTACCAAAAAAGGGGTCTCTTCTGAAAACGTGCTTTACATGGGCGATGATATTCCCGATTATCCTGTTATGAAGGGCATTGGTTTACCATGTTGCCCTCAAGATGCAGTGCCTGAAATAAAGTCTATTTCTAAATATATTTCTCATAAAAAAGGTGGTAAAGGTGCCGTTCGTGATGTCATTGAGCAGGTGTTAAAAGTACAAGGCAAATGGAATGGTAATTTCGATGCCAAATATGATTAATAAACACTAATTACATTTGAAAATCCTAACCCTTATCCGTTGGCAAAATTTAGTTTTAATTGCACTTGCACAATTGCTTCTAAAATATGCTTTATTAGAACCATTTGGTGTGCAAACCGCTCTCGATGGTTGGGGCATATGTCTTCTCATCCTAGCCACACTATGTATAGCTGCTGCTGGAAACATCATTAATGACATTTATGATACAGAAGCAGATGCTATTAACAAACCGCATAAACATATTGTAGGAACTGTTATTTCTGAAACCACTGCAAACTACTTATACATTGCATTAAATATGATAGGCGTAGGTATTGGGTTTTATGTCTCTCTTCGTGTTGGTAAAAGTGCTTTCTTTTCCTTATTCGTAGTCATATCGGCATTACTATACATCTATAGTTCCTATTTAAAGGGCATAATAGGCATAGGGAATCTTGTTATTTCTCTGCTAGTGGCATCCAGTTTATATATTGTTGGGATCTTCGAGCTTATACCAACGTTAACTCCTTCCAATAAAAACATACAACTTACATTTTTTAAGATAATACGTAATTATGCCATTTTCGCTTTCATGATTAATTTACTTCGTGAGATTATTAAAGATATTGAAGATGTTGAAGGGGATAAAACCATGGGTATTGTTACCTTACCCATATACTTTGGCATTAGAAACACTACAATACTACTGTTTTGCTTACATACTATAGTGCTTTTTATACTATGTGTTTTTACTATTACAGAACTATACACCCAGCAATTTGCACTTTTATATTTTCTCGTTTTACTCATAGGACCTATGCTATATAGTGCCTTGAAACTATTACAGCTTAAAACTAAGGCAGATTACAAACACATTAGTACTGTCTACAAATGGGTCATGCTATTTGGTGTATTGTCTTTATTGCGTTTCAAACTCATGTTATAGGCTTTAAAACAATACCTTCTTAACAGGATTTAAACTCAAGATCTAATTAGTATCTAAAATTAGATGTGCAGTAAAATTATAACTTAATCTTATTTTAAACTTTAGACAGTTCCTAACACCTCAATGCTGCAAAAACCTTAACTTTAGCACATATTTAAACCCAATTATATGCTAAACTCTAAACTAAAACCCTATAACCTTATTTTAGCTTCTGGATCACCAAGGCGACAGGCTTTTTTTAAAGATTTAGGTTTAGATTTTGAAGTGCGTTTAAAAGCGACAAAAGAAGAGTATCCAGAACGTTTAGTTCACTTTGAAATTAGTAATTACCTGGCAGAATTAAAAGCCCTACCATTTAAAGATGAGCTAAGGTCTAAAGATATTTTAGTAACTAGTGATACCATAGTATGGCACGATAAAACGGCTTTAGGCAAACCTAGAACCGCTAAAGAAGCCGCTCAATTTCTAAACGCGTTAAGTAATGCCACTCATGAAGTTATTACTTCGGTATGTTTTAGCACAACTACCTCTCAAAAAACCATTTACGACAGTACTAAAGTTACATTTAAAACACTTAGTGCAGAAGAAATTGATTATTACATCACTACATATCACCCTTTTGATAAGGCAGGTGCTTACGGCATTCAAGATTGGATTGGTCAAATTGGTGTTACGAAAATAGATGGCTGTTTTTTTAATGTTATGGGATTGCCTGTAATT
>CAZLTR010000277.1:0-4333 GCA_964562415.1 uncultured Hyunsoonleella sp.
TCTGGTTAAATTTTAACTCATTTTCGGTTAAAAACAAAACGTCAAGATGAGTTCAGTAACTAGCCTAAAATAGTAGCATTTAACGCTACGATTTTAGGCTAGTTGTTTTAAGAAAAAAATACTGTAGTATAGGGTTATTGTCCCATAAGCTCCCTTATCTTTTCTTGCATCATTTCTTGGTTTTGTAAATTTCCAAATCCAAAGGTGTAAATAGTCCATATAGTATATATCAAATTTAAGACACTTAATACGATACCAATAATGGCTAAAATCTTACCTACTTTAACATTTTGAAATCCAGTATATAATTCTGGATTGTTGGTATAGGTTTGTGTTGCACTTTTTGCTAATACTAAAGTAATGATACCTAGTATTATACCGAAGATACCGTAACAACAGCAAGTAACAATAGACAAAATGCCGAAGATGAGAATTAATGTTGAGTTTGGTAATTGTTTTTGTTCCATAATGGTTTTAATTGATTAAAAATGTTTTGAATATAAAATTTGATAGCATGATAATAGCATTTAATATGGCCAAAGTCACGATTATCTTATAGCCTAATTTAAAAGGTCTAAATGCATTAATACTTATGGTTATAACAAGAACGATGAGCGTGTAAATTGCAGGATACATTTTAAAAGCTGCAATAAATTCGCCTTGAAAAATTAAAGAAATACTGCGTTGCAAACCACAGCCCATACACTCTACTCCAAATAGTTTTTTATTTAAACAAGGGAGCATGTATTGCTCAATATCGGTGATTAAAATCATAAGTTGCGTGCTTGATTAAAATGTCGAAAAATGTTTATAAGTGTTAAGATAAATGCCCCATGTAATTTTGGTGTTGGTAAATATAATAAAAAACAAAGGGGAGCTGTACGTGTACTCCATAAATGTAAGTAGAATTATAAAAAAATAATAAAACTGTTTCGAACATATAAAAGTTAATAGACGTGTATTAGTTTGCGGTACGTAAATTTTGTTACAAGACAGACTACTTTTTTTGTGAGATTATCTATTTGCTGTAAATTTGCAAGCACGACACTATAAACATGAAATATTTAAACTATATATTAATTGCGTTGGGTACATGTATTGCAATGTATGCTAAAGCAGTGGCTTCTCAACACCAGTTTCTTTTAATAGCAGGGATTGTGCTTTTAATGATTGGTGTTTATAGAGTTTCTAAAACGATACCAAGTAAAAAAACATCTCAAGATGTCTTTACAGTAAAAGAAGAGGATGAAGACATTTAAAAAAGGGACACAGGTGTCTGTTTTAGATGAGGATTTATCCGGTATCGTGGTGGCTGCTACGGGAACAACCGTTACTATAGAAACCGAAGATGGGTTTATTTTAAAATTCTCTCCCAGCGAATTAGTGGCTAGTCACACAACACTTATTTCAGATACTATTTTTAATGACACTAGTGTTGCGAAGATTGTAGCAGAAAAAGAAACAGCGAAACGTAAACCAACAAAGCGCGTAAAGCCTAAAGCGCGTGCACAGTTTGCTTTAGAAGTAGATTTACATGTAGACAAACTGGTGAGAACGACAAAGGGAATGACAAATTTTGATATGTTGAATTTACAATTAGACATAGCAAAACATAAAATAGACTTTGCTATTGCAAAACGTATCAAACGTGTGGTTTTAATTCACGGTGTAGGCGAAGGTGTTTTAAAAGCCGAGTTAGAAACCCTCTTAAGGCGCTACGACAACATTAAATTTTACGAGGCCAACTATCAAAAATATGGCATGGGTGCTACCGAGGTTTATATCCTTAGTTCGTAGGTAAAGTAGTAGGAGGAAAAGCAGGAGGGAATGCAGGTACAGTATCTCTAGCAGCTCCAGTGAGTTGTGAAGCACCTGTGAGTAACCCAAAATCGAAATTATCTTGTGAAATAAAATCGATACTTATATCGGTAACGCGTAAGCTTACTGTAAAACTTCTTTGAATTTCATGTGTTCTAAAAGCTGTGGCAGGAACAGCGGTAGCTATCGCAGCATTTAAATAGTCGGGTCTATTTACATTGTTTTCATCACTTTGGGACTGGTCATTGGTAGGATCTTGGTCTTGTGTGTTATTTTCTTCATCTCTAGTTAATACACCGTCTTCATCGTCGTCGTCATCTAGATAGTCGGGAGTGCCATCTTCATCAAAATCGTCGGCATCGACAGGACTTCCATCATTATTAGGATCTGGATTTTCTAGTCTGGTAGGCACATTATCACCATCATCATCTATGTCTAAGTAATTAGGGACACCATCACCATCTGTATCTATAGCATCGGAAAAATCGCCATCACCATTAGGATCTTGGCCTTCAAATATAGCCAAGATGCCATCATTATCGTCTTCAATAAGTGTACGGGTTATAATTGCAGAAACAGAACTACTTTGATCTACTTCTATATTTAGATTAGCAGGGGGGATATTATTACAAAATAAGGAATTGGGAAGGTTCTCCCTATTGTAAGTTCTGTAAGTAAAAGTAGCATCTCGATTAATAACATTAGTGGCAGCATCAGGTTCGGCATCGAAAATGGCTTGCAATGTAAAGTTAGAAATTGCAACTGTAACAGTTTCTGTAGGATTTTCTTTTGTTTTAAAAAAGAGCACATCTGTGCTGCCACAACTGCTAAAGGTATCTTCAAACTCAAATTCAAAGTCAACCACATCACCATCATTACAAGAGATTAATACTAGACTTATAACTAAAAGAGATAAAAACCGATGCATAGCAAAAAATATTTTAGAGCAAAAATAACAGAATTGTATATATAACGATGCTTATTATAAATAATTTTATTTAGAGTATTTTTGTTGAAAATTTAAACAAAAATGCAACAGGTTTATCTTGATAATGCAGCGACAACACAAATGCATAAAGCGGTTGTAACGGCAGTAACAGAAGCGATGACGTTAAATTACGGTAATGCATCCTCAACCTACCGTTTGGGCAGAGAGGCTAAAGCTTTAATTGAGACATCAAGAAAAACAGTAGCCAAACTTTTAAATGTGCCTTCTAGTGAATTGGTCTTTACTTCGGGAGGAACAGAGGCCAATAATTTAGTGCTACGAAGTGCGGTAAGAGATTTAGGGGTTACCCATATTATAACAACTCGAGTAGAACACCATGCCGTTTTAAAAACCATTCAAGAGTTAGAGCAAGAGTATGATATTGTTGTAACCTATTTACAATTAGATGCTTTAGGAGAGGTCGTACTTTCAGAATTAGAAACACTTTTGGCCAAGCATACGCGTGTTTTGGTGAGTTTAATGCATGTGAATAATGAAATTGGTAATATTTTAGATTTAACTGCTGTAGGACAGTTATGTAGAACTCATGCTGCTTTATTTCATACAGATGCAGTACAGTCTGTTGGACATATGGCTATAGATTTGAGCGTTATACCAGTAGATTTTTTAACTGCGAGTGCCCATAAATTTCATGGTCCTAAGGGTATAGGTTTTGCTTTTATAAGAAAGGATAATGGCATTAGAGCTTCTGTTTTTGGAGGAGAACAAGAGCGAGGTTTAAGAGCAGGGACAGAAGCCACACCTCAAATTGTTGGATTAGGAAAAGCGATGGCTATAGCTTATGCTAATTTAGATACAGATTATAAGTACTTAAACAGTTTAAAAACATATTTTATAAAGACACTCGAAGACCATATAGTAGGGGTAGAGTTTAATGGATGGTCTAAGGATTTGAATCTTAGTATTGCTACAATATTAAATGTGCGTTTTCCTATAACCGTAACGCAAACAGAATTATTTTTATTTCAATTAGATTTAAAAGGTATTGCCTGCTCTAGAGGCAGTGCATGCCAAAGCGGGAGCAGTCGAAAATCTCATGTACTTTCTGAGATTTTAGATGCCAATGCTTCCGAACAATTATCGATTCGTTTTTCTTTTAGTCTTTTTAATACTAAAGAAGATATAGACTATACGATTACAGCTCTAAAAACGCTTTTTGCTAAAAAGTAAAGGTTTGTTAGTGGTATTAAAAACGCATAGTTGTTCTTACATTAAAAACTCTTGGTGTTAAGAAATTTGGAATTGCAAACTGCCCTTGAGTAGATACATCTCTTACAAAAGTATTGGTAATTGAGTTTCTAACATCAAAAATATTAAAGATTTCTAAACCTAAAGTAAGTTCTTTAAAATGCCTTTTCCAACCACTTTCAAATTGTTTTTTGGCATCTGCTAAAACAAATTGAAAACCAATATCGGTACGGGTGTAATCTTTTAAACGCGATTGGAAATCATAAGGGTCTGCAAAACTTGGAGAACCACCTGGAAGTCCTGTATTGTATACTAGAT
>CAZLTR010000278.1:0-4297 GCA_964562415.1 uncultured Hyunsoonleella sp.
TAAATTTCAACTCATTTTCGGTTAAAAACAAAACGTCAAGATGAGTTCTATAAAAAAAAACACTTTTTTTTATAGTGTCCTTATTATTGTGATAAACAAAATGCATATTACAGCAATAAAATCCATTCAGTTAGCTTATATCTGCTTTTGTTTAAAACTAACACGCATTCAGAATGATTTTAAAACTTACTCGACCCTACGCAATCCATTACTATTTTCTATTTTAATATGCTTTCCTTTAGTAGAAATAAGGCCTTCTTTTTTAAATTGAGATAAAATACGAATTGCAGATTCTGTGGCTGTACCTACCACATTGGCATACTCTTCTCGCGATAAGATCAAATTAATTGCGCCATCTGCATTAACGCCAAAACTTTGTTCCACATAAAGCAAGGTTTCAGCAAGGCGTTGTTTCACCGATTTTTGTGCCATATTCACAATACTATCATCCGCATCTTTTAAATCTAGTGCCATATCTTTAAGCATATCTAGGGTAAACTTTGGATTCTTTTGCAGATCGGCTATAATTTCACTTTTAGGTATAAAACACACCTCCATATCATTTAAAGCTGTCGCTTGGAGATTAGAATTTTCGTTAGATACAAGAGACCGTTGTCCTATTAATTGCCCTTTCACCACCATCTTTATAACCTGATCTTTACCATTTTCACTAAGCTTAGTGAGTTTGCAAACCCCATCCTTAACACAATACACGCCATTTATGCTATCGCCTTCGTTAAAAATAACCTCACCTTTCTTAATTATTTTAGAAGTTTTACAAGCAGAAATTCTAACCAACTCATCTTTAGTTAATGATTTAAGTGCGTTAAACTGTTTTATAATACATTGTTCACATTTCCCCATGATGTAGCTTTACTTGAAACGATAAAAATAATGAAAACATGACATATATCATATAAAATAAGCCCCTAACATAAGACTTTTGTATTAGGTATAAATGAGCAAATAATATGGACGTCACACCATGTTTCCATTGTGGTTTAGAAACTACAACACTAATTCATTTCGATGAAAAATCGTTTTGTTGCCATGGCTGCAAAACAGTATACGAGATCTTCTCTACACACGATCTTACGTCGTATTATGATATCGCAAACAGCCCAGGAGCGACACCTAAGGCTGCGGTACATCAATATGACATACTGGATAACACCAAAATCATAGCCCAACTTTTAGAATTCAATGATGAAACACAACAAATTGCAACACTATACATTCCTCATATACATTGTAGCTCTTGTATTTGGATTTTAGAAAATCTAAACAAACTAGAACCGTCTATTATAACCTCAACAGTTAATTTTGGAAAAAAAACAGTGCGTGTAAGTTATAAAACGCAGACATTCTCTTTAAAAGCACTCGCACAGTTGCTTAATCGTATTGGTTATGCGCCCCACATAAGTTTAGAAGATTATGGTAACAATAAAAAGAAAAGCTCCCACACACTAATTTACAAATTAGGTGTCGCTGGTTTTGCCTTTGGAAATATTATGTTTTTATCATTTCCAGAATACTTTGAAGTTAAAGAGTATTGGTTAGAACAATTTAAACATCTATTTCGTTGGCTCATGTTTGCCTTTAGCTTACCTGTTGTTGGCTATTGCGCTGTAGATTACTTTGCTTCTGCCTACAAAGGCTTACGCTCTAGAATTTTAAATATAGATGTCCCTATAGCACTTGGAATAACCGTACTTTTTCTAAGAAGTTTTATAGAGATAAGTTTAGATCTTGGCTCTGGTTTCTTCGATAGTTTATCTGGCTTAGTTTTCTTTTTATTACTTGGACGCTTTTTCCAACAAAAAACCTATAACTTTTTGTCTTTTGAACGGGATTACAAATCCTATTTCCCTATTGGTATTACTAAAATTACAGCAGAGGGTAAAGAAATAGCGGTTCAAATCTATGATGTTAAAAAAGGTGACACACTTTTAATTAGAAATGAAGAATTGATTCCTGTAGACTGTGTTCTAAATCATGGTACCGCTAAAATAGATTACAGTTTTGTGACTGGAGAATCGAAGGCCGTTTTTAAAACAGCGGGAGACAAATTATTTGCTGGAGGCAAACAATTAAATAACAGTATAGAGGTTACGGCACTAAACACAGTAAAACAAAGTTATTTAACACAATTGTGGAGCAATGCTGTCTTTAAAAAGAATAAAAAAGAGCGCTTTACCAATCTTACCAATAGTATAAGTCAAAAATTTACCATTACTATTGTAAGCATTGCTATACTTGCTGCTGTATATTGGTGGTTTGTAGAGCCTTCTAAAGTTTTAAATGTATTTACTGCGGTACTCATTATCGCTTGCCCCTGTGCTATCGCACTAGCTGCTCCTTTTACTTTTGGAAACTTGCTACGTATTTTTGGCAGCGCTAAATTTTATGTTAAAAATGCAAGTACTATTGAGCAATTAGCTGCCATAGACACCATTATTTTTGATAAGACAGGAACCATCACCTCTAACAAACAAACATCTATTAGTTACGAAGGCACGCCTCTTAGTACCACAGAAAACCAACTCCTTAAAAGTTCTTTAAGACATTCTAATCACCCTTTAAGTAGAGCTTTATACAACCTCTTAAAAGAAAATGCCATACTCACTCTAGATGACTATCGCGAACATATTGGGCAAGGTATTAGCGCGCAATACAAAGCACAATCTTTAAAAATTGGAGCAGCATCTTTTGTGGGCTATGCCTCTAAAACAGAGACTTTAACCACTAGCGTTCATATTTCTAGCAATACCAATTACAAAGGACGTTATACGTTTTACAACAGCTATAGAAATGGTCTTTCTAAATTATTTAATAGATTAAAAAAAGACTATGATTTAGTGATTCTTTCTGGCGATAATGCTGGCGAAAAAAACAACCTTAGCAAATTACTCCCTGCTAAAACAAAACTGTTCTTCAATCAAAAACCAGAAGATAAACTAGAATACATCAAACACCACCAAGAGTCTGGTGCAAAAGTCGCCATGGTAGGTGATGGTTTAAACGATGCAGGCGCTCTAGCCCAAAGTGATGTTGGTATTGCCATATCAGAGAATGTTAACGTATTCTCCCCTGCCTGTGATGCTATTTTAGATGCCTCAAAATTTCACCATTTGTATGCTTTTATTAAAGCTTCTAAAGCTGCCATAAAAATCATTAAATGGAGTTTTGCGCTTTCTCTACTGTACAACGCCATTGGACTTTACTTTGCCATTACTGGGCAACTGGCTCCGGTAATCGCAGCTATTTTAATGCCACTAAGTTCTATAAGTATTGTAGTATTTACAACATTGTGTACAACATTTATTGGCAAAAAATATACTCTAACACAAGCTAAAGATGAATCGATAATCTAAAGTACTTTTTTCAATATTACATGATAAATATCATCTTTTTAACTAAAGTTCAATGGTACTTTTGAACCATAACTTCAATTAGGTATGAGCGTTATATACATTTTACTAGCCATTAGTATTCTAGTGGCCATAGGCTTTTTTATAGCCTTTGTGATTGCCGTTAAGCACGGCCAGTTTGAGGATAGCTACACCCCTTCGGTACGTATGCTTTTTGAAGACGAACTACGAACAGATGAAACCAAAACAACACTACAAACAAAGAAAGATTAAATTTTAAATCATGCAGACAGAACAATTTCACTACGATAACAAAATCGTTTCCAAATTTATCTACGCGACAATACTTTTTGGAGTTGTGGGCATGTCGGTAGGCTTACTCCTTGCCTTTATGTTTTTATTTCCCAACATTACCGATGGCATTTCATGGCTAAGCTTTGGGCGTTTACGACCACTACACACCAATGCTGTTATTTTTGCTTTTGTAGGAAACGCCATGTTTGCTGGTGTATATTACTCTATGCAACGTTTACTCAAAACACGTATGGCTAGTGATTTACTTAGCAATATAAACTTTTGGGGGTGGCAACTTATTATTGTTGCCGCTGCAATTTCATTGCCTTTAGGTTATACAACGTCTAAAGAATATGCCGAGTTAGAATGGCCCATAGATATTGCTATTGCTGTGGTATGGGTGGTATTTGGCATTAATATGATCTGGACTATTTTAAAACGTCGCCAACGTCATTTATACGTCGCTATTTGGTTTTATATCGCCACATTTGTAACGGTTGCCGTACTTCATATTTTTAATAGCTTAGAGCTTCCTGTAAGTGGTTTAAAAAGCTATTCTGTTTATGCTGGTGTTCAAGATGCCTTGGTACAATGGTGGTATGGGCATAATGCTGTGGCTTTCTTCCTTACAA
>CAZLTR010000279.1:0-4280 GCA_964562415.1 uncultured Hyunsoonleella sp.
ATAAAGGCTTCAATAAAGGTGATGCGTTTTGTTAAAGTTGATTTGGGCAATACTTCTATGTTGAAACCTAAATCGTTATACACTGTTATGAGGGATTTGTGAATTTTTTGAGCATCTTCGGCAGACTGTAAGCGTTGCGGATCGGGGGTATATATGGCCTCCCAAAAAGGAGCTAAAAACACAGTGTCTTCATAATAGGTTTTAAAAGGAAATTGCGATAAGCGATCGGGTACTGTTTTGGATGTGGCTTGTAAATAGGCAATGGTATCTGGTAAGCCGCGGTCTACAAAGGTATGTTGGTGTATAGGTGTTTTTAAGGTTTCTAGTGTTTGTTGGTATACCAAATCGATAAACCCAGAAAGGTCTTCCCAAGGGGTTTTAGTACCGTTTTCAAGTTGCTGTGCTTTGATGATTTGTCTGGAAATTTCAGGGTAACAACTGTACCCTTTTTGGGCAAGTGCTTGTATTAAAGTGGTTTTTCCTGTTCCTGGCGCACCTGTTATGATAATTTGTTTATGCATAATACAGACAAAAGTAAATGACAACAAGCAATACAACACATGTTAACGTTACTTTTTGGTTGATGCTTGCTACTGTTTTTATCTCATGAGGTTCTAACACTCTATCGGTATGTCCTATATAGGGTTTGTCTACTAATTTACCATGGTAGTAATTAGGCCCTCCAAATTTGCAGTCTAGAATGGCTGCTAAAGCGGCTTCGGGATAACCTGCATTAGGGCTAGAGTGTTGCTTGCTGTATTTTAATACAAAGGAAATTTTACGAATATTGCCCGTTACTAAAAGCATCAATAGAGCAGTTAATCGTGCTGGTATGTAATTGGCAACATCGTCTAATCTTGCTGCAAATTTCCCAAAATGGATGTAGCGTGTGCTTTTATAGCCAATCATAGAATCTAGTGTGTTTATCATTTTATAAGTCATGGCACCAGGCACTCCTAATATGGCATAATAAAATAGTGGTGCAATTACACCGTCGCTTAGGTTTTCAGACATGGTTTCAAAAACCGCCGTTTTTATTTGCTGGGCATCGAGTTGCTGGGTTTCTCGTCCAACTATCCAAGACAAGCGTTTTCTACCTTGGTCTAACCCTTGTTCTAAGGCTTTAAAAACCGCCTTTCCTTCATCTATCAAACTTTTATTTGCTAAACTGTAAAACACAAAAATGGAGGTAAAGCTATAGTAAAAAATAGGATAGGCTTTTAATTGTTGTTGTGTGATATAAAAAAATAAAAAGGTTAAAATAACAAGGCTTACAGTAAGCAATGCCCCTTTTATAAAGCGATAGCCTCCTTTATTCAGTCGTTTTTCGCCATAAGCAATGCTATTGCCAAATAAACGTATAGGATGGGGGAGTATTTTTGGGTCTCCAAAAACTAAATCGAGTACGTAACCAATAATTAAAGGAAGTACTAGTACTGTAATACCCATGATTTTAATGCATTAATTAATAGTTTGTTTTGTGCTGCATCTTGACTTGCAATGCGAATGTAATGCTCGTCCAAGCCTCTAAAATTAGAAGCATTCCTAATTAATAGCTGGTGTTCATGAGCCAGATAATTTTTAAGTTTAGTTGCATCTGGAGTTTTTAAGCGTACCAGAAAATAATTGGTTTTAGAGGGCTGTACTGTAAATCCGTTTAGGTTTCTAATAGCCTCTTGTAAGGTGTTACAATGTTTTAAGAGTACACTCATGTTTGGGTGCATTTGTTCATAATGCTCAAAAATATACTGTCCTGCCGCTATCGCTAAGGCATTGACATTCCAAGGCATTTTAAAATGTAGCAGTTTTTTTTGCATTTTGGGAGAACACAATAGGTAGCCTAATCTTAACCCTGGAATGGAAAACAGTTTGGTTAGTGATTTTACAATAATGATATTGTTAAATTCTGAAAGTAAAGGCAGGCAGGATGTTATTTGAAAGGTAAAGTCACAGTAAGCTTCATCTATAACAAATGTTGTGTTAGGACATGCAGCTACTAATTGCCGTATTTCGGAAACCGAATTGCTAAAGCCATCTGGGTTATTAGGATTGCAAATAAAGGCTAAGTCGTCCTCAAAATGGGTGTGAGCTGCTTCAGAGCGCTTGTAAAAACGCAGTTGCATGTCGTGGCGGGAACAGGCATCTTCGTACTCGGAAAATGTTGGCGTGCCAATGTGTACCGTTTTACCCTTAAAAAGATGGGCGATCATATAAAATGCTTCTGTAGCGCCATTGGTAACAATTACGTTTTCTATATCCAGTTGGTGGTGCGTAGCTATTTGCGCTGCGAGTGGGTCTGCATTTGGGCTTGGGTAATTCGCTATATTAGAAAGTTTTACTTTTAAGTGTTCTAAAAGTGCTGTAGAGGTACGCTCGTGCCATACATTAGAGCTAAAGTTCGCTTTAAAATTAATAGCGTATTGGTAAGCGTCGTCGCCATGTCCGTAAATCATTGTTCGTGTTGCATTTCAGAAATAATCGCTTCTATATCTAAGTGAGCTTCTAGCAAATCGGCTAGCTTTTCATAGTTTTTTTCTTTGTAGGCTTTGTAATTGAAGGTGGCTTGTGTGGTTTCGGTTGTAAACGTACTTAATAGGTCTTCCACCACAACGGCATTGTCTAAAATACCATGCATGTAGGTACCCCAACAGTGGTCTTGTAGGATGCCTTCTTTAGTGTTGCCTATGGTATTTAAGGGGGCTTCTTTTTCAAAAATGGTTTCCCCCATGTGTATTTCATAACCAGTACAGGGTTCTGGGTAGTTTTTAAAGTTGAATTGGCATTGGGTGGTTGTTTTTTCTGCGGTTAGTTTTGTAGCAATGGGTAAGATACCTAGACCAGGTGTGGCTTTTGTCGTGGTTTCAACACCTAGAGGGTCTTCTATATATGTCCCTAACATTTGATAGCCTCCGCATATACCTATAATGGTTTTGTCTTGGTCGTGTGCGGTTAAAATGGCTTTAGCGATGCCTTTTTCTCTAAGGTATAAGAGGTCTTGAATGGTGTTTTTACTTCCGGGTAAAATGATAATAGCAGCATTGGCAATGCTTTCAGGGTCATCGGTGTAATAAAGGTGGGTTCTAGGGTCTTTTTCTAAAACATTAAAATCGGTGTAATTAGAGATGTAAGGCAGTAACACGACAGCTATATTAACCTTTCCGCTTGTGGCACTAGTGTTTTTTGTTTGAAGTGCTACAGAATCTTCTTCTTCTATATAAATGTCTTTGGCGTAGGGCACAATACCAAGTATAGGAACCCCTGTAAGGCGCTCTAAAATGGTTTTACCGTCTTTAAACAACGAGGCATCTCCTCTAAATTTATTGATAATGATGCCTTTTACAAGTGCTTTTTCCCAGGGTTCTAATAAAGCTATGGAACCATAAACACTGGCAAAAACGCCGCCTTTATCTATATCTGCAACAAGATATACGTTAGCATTGGCGGCTTTAGCCATGCGCATGTTAACAATATCTCTGTGTTTTAAATTGAGTTCGCTTATGCTACCTGCACCTTCTAACACAATGGGATTATACTGGGCTTGCAGTCTAAGAAATGCGTTTTTGGCTTCTTCTAACAAGTGCATTTTATTGTCGCCCATAAAATAGTCTTTTATGGTTTGATCGCCTATGGGTTTACCATGTAGTACGACTTGTGAGGTATTGGCGCTAGAGGGTTTTAATAGCACAGGGTTCATATCTGTAGAGCAATCTATTTTGCAGGCTTCAGCTTGAACGGCTTGCGCGCGCCCTATTTCTAGTCCGTTTGGTGTTACAAAGCTGTTAAGCGACATATTTTGCGCTTTAAAGGGTGCTGGGGTATAGCCTTTGCGCTTTAGTACTCTACAAATACCTGTCACAATCATGCTTTTTCCAACATCCGATCCTGTACCGACAAACATGATAGGGTTTAATTTTTTCATTTTTATTGAAACTACGCTGTATAGCAGGATCAAAATTAGAGAATTTATTTGGGTTTAAGAATGCTTGTAGAGGTATTTACGGTCTAGATTTTAAAAGTAAAACCAATAGTTATAAACTGCGGGTAAGGGATTTAGAGGTGTTTTTAAGTGTTGCTCTAAGATAGAAGTGCTGCTTAAGATGGATAAATGTCACCAAAAGAAGGTTTTAGTTAGAGCAAGCTCTATATAAGTTGTTATTTCTCAGGATCTAATAAGATGGCATAAATTTGAATGCCAAAACCAATGAGTACCAAGGTAGGTGCTAAGCGTATGCGTCTCCAGTGGAAGATATCTGGATTAAACACGTTAGGATCGTCGCTAC
>CAZLTR010000280.1:0-4275 GCA_964562415.1 uncultured Hyunsoonleella sp.
TTATGCTACAAAAAAAGGACTACGAATTGTACTTTTTTATTTGAAGTTTGTAACCATCGTTTTCTGACTCGTATTTAAAAGACTTGAAAAGGGGATTAAGTAGACACTCCCTAATTGTTTAGATATAGAGTTTATGGCCTTTTAATAATTTTTAAACTATTAAAGCCATAGAAGTAATATGTATATTGTTTGGGCTGGTATGACGCTATCCCTCCTACTTTACAGCAGCACTTTAAATTGGTTAAGAGACATCGCAGTACATATACCTTTAATTTATTGAAATGTAGAATAGCAATACATATAAATTAACTTGAGAACAGTTCGCTTTTAAAGAAAGCTTACATAGGGATTGAAATACTTCTAAAATGTTCAATTCTTAGAAGTATTTATTTTCCCAATTTGTTTTGTATCATTTTTTTTCAGATTCAAAAATCGAAATCCAATTGATCTTATAGTCTTTTATTTCAATAGGAAAAAGTTCTCCCCATTCCTTAAGACTTAATTCTTATAGGTTCTTATGCATTCGGAACGGTTTTTAGTTGACCTGTAACATTTAGCTAAAAACCATTATTTTCTTATAAGGAAGCTATGATTTTTTAGCTTTTGTTATATGCTTTTCTTTAATTCTAACGAATATCAACTTGTGCCGCCTTTTCTGATTTTCGCGTTGTTCAACTTCAAAGGTATCAATCGATTTAATAAGTGGTGTGAGTTTCTCGAACCCGTAGTTTCTTGAATCAAAATTAGGTCGCTTTTTCTGAAGTAAACTCCCAACATCTCCTAGAAAAGCCCATCCATCTTCATCAGATAAATCTTTGATAGTTGAAGATATAAGGTTGATCTCCTTTTTAGTTATTTTATCAATTACAGCTTTGCTTTCTTCTTTAGATTCAACTTTATCCTCAGATTGTTGCTTTAATATTTCTATGTAGATAAATTTATCACATGCTACAATAAAGGGGTTTGGTGTCTTTTTCTCTCCAATCCCTATGACTTGCATTCCTGCTTCTCTAAGTCGTGTTGCCAAACGAGTAAAATCACTATCGCTAGAAACAAGACAAAATCCATCGACTTTGCCACTATACAAAATGTCCATAGCATCGATTATCATTGCAGAGTCGGTAGCATTTTTTCCCGTTGTATACCCATATTGTTGAATGGGAGTTATGGCATTTTCCAATAGAAGATTCTTCCATTTGGTTAAACCTGGTCTGGTCCAATCTCCATATATTCTTTTGATAGTGGGATTGCCATATTTTGCAATTTCCTCCATCATTTCTTTAACATGAGCTGAAGGTATATTATCACCATCAATTAAGACAGCCATTTGTGTATTTATATCCATTTAATTTTTTTCGTTTATTGTAGTCTGTCTCAAAACCAGCCCTATTTACTCTAAAATATAACTGATTTTAATGAGTGCTCTAAAGTCTAACCCAAAAGTATGTAATTTTTATCATTCTAGGGCTTAACTACTATTATTGCTAACGGTTAATATAAACGTCTGTGCGTGCAGAACGTCAGTAACTTTTAGAATAGTGCCATAAAATAGAGTTTCTCTATTATTTTTAAGCCATTTTAGACTGCCGAATTTGATGTCATTTTTTTTTGATTTGAGCAACAAGTAAATGATAGTAAACAAAAATTAAAAGATTTTTTTATCCAGTGATAAAACTTAGAACTCTTTTCCAAAAGCTTTTAGATTGTTTTTCTTCATTAGCACTAAAAGTCTTTACAACCTCATGACTAGCACAACCACATGAAGAAATATTATGCTTTATCAAGTCTTCATTTCTTTTTCTTAAGTCATCATATTATATTGACTGGTGTCCCCTTTAAACATCCAATCTATTTTGTCTTTTAACTGTCCTTCTGTCTCGTTTTGAGAAGGCACACAACAATCAATTGGACAAACAGCTGCACATTGAGGTTCATCTTCAAAAGTTATACATTCAGTACATTTCTCCTCGACTATATAATAACGTTCATCTTGAATAGGATCATGTTTTTTATCCATATCAATAACATTACCATATAGATCTTTTTCAAGACCTTTAAGGTTAGTCCCATCAGAATACTTCCAAGTATCGCCTCCTTCATAAATAGCAGTATTGGGACATTCAGGCTCACAAGCTCCACAATTTAAACATTCATCAGTTATTAGTATAGACATTTTGATTTACTTTTTTTTATGTTGCCAACAGTCTGGTGTATAGTACTTATCCCGAAGAATATTCACTATAGCTGTGTTATGGCGTCGTTTTGATTTTCAATTCATTTACTATTTCAACAAATTCATTAAATGTAGTTGCTGGTAGGTTTTCATAATTAATGTATTTTATTTCTATTTCGAAATACTACTTTCATTTTTTTTAGACATTCATCCTTATTTTTGGTGTCCAAAACACCTAAAATATCAGCATTCCTAGAGCTTCTTAAAATCATATTTCCATCACTGGTGTAAAATATCATTCCGTGTTTATTAGAACTTTTTCGTCCGTATTTCTCCAATAAATACTTTGAGAGTATGCTGCGTTAGATTCTAAATAAGTCAAGCCATTTATTCTAAATATTTTCGTCCTACCAATTCGCATCTTTTGGTAACATTCCAAAATCCAAACCCTGATATCCCAGTAGGAATAATCCAGTAGATAATCGTTCCATCTGTTTTCCTAATTCCGAATTCTTTAACAAGTCCTTCGGTCTTTACATCTGCCACTTTTCTGAATCTTTTTCTTATAATTGTCACTTCTTTGTATCCATTATGACCAGAAAACTCCCGATAATTAATTTCATCAAGCTTGGAATCCTCTAATTTTATAAATCTCTCCGTTGTAACTATCACATAATTTTCTTTTGAAACTTCTAAAATAAAAACAGGAATTTCATTGCTCATTAACCCCAACTGAGTAACTAATTTGTCTTTAGTATTCTCTTCAATAAGTTCGAACAATGTGAATTTTTCTTTCCCATTAAATTCTTCCTTGGTTTTATCAAAGTATTTTAAAAACCAGAATTCAAGTTGATCTTTTATTTGTTCAGGAGATTTTATCATTTATATTTTGTAATGCACCACAACGGCAGTTTATCTCAAACCGCATTTTAAATCTTTGAAAATTGCCTATTTGCTATTTTTCAAAGATAGCTCCCCAAATATAAAATTAAAAATTAAGGATTTTAAGACAGCCTGACGGTCTCTTGTATGAGTACGATTTCTATTCAAAAGCCTTTCGATTTTGTACTTACTTTTGCTTTATCACTTAAACCGCTATTACTTATACTCCGTCTTGGTGGTAATTTTATTGTAATGCATTTATCCAATTAGTGATGGAATCCAAAAAACCATCACACCTTTACATATTCCCAGTTCTTATCTTCAAACTCATAAATAGCACCTGAATAAGGTTTATAGAATCTTTGGGATGACCATTGACACGTAAATTTTGTTTTAATAGATACTTGAACGTTTTGTCAACATCAACTCCACTTACTGAAATCCAAAAATCAATCTTCCCATACTGGTCAATAACTATGGGATTAATCTAACCAGCTCTACTAACTCCCATAACCCTATTTTATTGGAACCTTTTATAACACTAACATCTAGTGCCTGTGCGACAAAAGAACGCCCTATTTCTGGTGCGCTTATTCTAACTTTTGTTTTAGAACAATTCGTCATTTCTCGAACATTACAAAACAAAAAAAACTGCCCTTTCGGACAGTTTTAAAATCTTTTTTTCATAATTATTAGGGGGTTGTGCAATGGTTAGCCTTGCTGATATATATTATTTCTAAGCGGCTTATACATCTGCCTCTTCTGGTTTATGTAAGCTCACTACTGCTAAAACGGCAATACCATTCATCCAATAATAAGTAGCGTCTAGGCCCTCAAACGAGAAGATAAAAGGAGCTATAACAAATACTATTGCTACTAAAAAATCGACTGCTAAATGTACTTTATAGGACAACACTTTAATTACTCCTAAGTGATGGTTTGTGAGTAGTGTTAAAATTAAAGCGGCTACTCCTGTTGCTACAGATAGTTGTAATGCTAAAGGATTAGAGCTGCCTAAGCCTAGTAGAAAAGGAAGTACGATTAAGGCAATAGCTACTGGATAATCTAAAAATGCGTGTATTCTTTTGGTTATAAATTTCATGATTTCTATAGTTTTTTGGTGATGTATTAATTGTGTGTTTTACTTAATTTTTCCCAGTTTTTATCTGCTACGTTTTTTAATTTGTTATGGTCGTTTTCTGCCAACCATAGTTGCTTAG
>CAZLTR010000281.1:0-4258 GCA_964562415.1 uncultured Hyunsoonleella sp.
TTATAAAGGCACTATAATGCCCGCTGTGTAGTTTTTATTGCACAGAGAATTAATACATAAGATGTCGTAAAGAGGGTGCTTTTATAGTGAATAAAAGTGCGTGCGGTGTATTAGAATTTTTAAATGATTTTGGATTTACATGGTGCTAAACTGAGGTATTTCAGACTTTATATAATCGAAAATGGTTTGTAATGTATTAAAGTGTTTAGCTTCAATAGTATCTGCGTTTACTTGAAATCCTTCAATATTATCTTCTAAATAAGTTAAAAAAAACATTGATGATAATGAATCTATGCCTAAATCGTTTTTAAGATGCGAATCTAAATGAATTTGTGTTTTTGTAATATTCGGAATGCTATCTATTAATCCGTCTTTTATGATGTTTAATATAATTGAGTCTTTCATTGTTTTTAGAATTAGTTGGTTGGTTAGTTTTTAGCGTAATACTGGTTGTGGTGTTTCTAGGTTTACAAGTATTTGCATAGCCATTATAGATTCGGGCGAGTCTTTCTTACGAATGAGGTGTGATGCGCCGTTGTGTAGAAGAATTTCTGCTGGAAACCCATGGCTATGAAATAAACCAGGAGAAGATGATGGTCCATAAGCTCCAGATGATTTTACCACAAGAATATCGCCTTCTTTTACTGCTTTTAGTTTTATATTTCGACCAATAATATCATCTGGACTACATAATGGCCCTGCGACTTGGTATTCCATTTCCTTGGCATTAGTACTAGCAGAGATGTTTTCCATTGGAAAGTTACGTTTAACCACTCTACCAGAACCAGCTGCTGCAGAATGGCAATTTGTACCACCATCTGTAACTATAAAAGTTTTGTTGTGGTTTTCTTTTATGTTATTTACTTGTACTGCCATATAGCCCGCTGTTCCTAGAATGAACCTTCCTGATTCCATAATAATTCTTGTATTAGGATATTTAGCATTAAATGCCTTAAAAAGAGGGATCATTAGAGATTGTAGCTCGTTGGAATCTAATGCTGATTGATTTGTAAAATATGGGATTCCTAAGCCACCCCCTACATCTACCATGGAGAAGTTGGTAGCATATCTTTGTGTAATAGTTTCAAAGAGAGATAAAATATATTTGGTGTTTTGGTACACAGATTTGGCATCTAATATGCTAGTACCATTGTATACATGAATCCCTCTAATGTTTATGTGTGGCACCTGTAGATACGTTCCAAAATTTTCAATGGCATGTTTTTCGTCTATACCAAATTGAGTAGGTCTTCCACCCATTTTCCAAGGTGATCCATCTGCAGAAAAATCTGGGTTTATTCTAATGGCCACATTTACGGTTTTGCCTTGCTGTTCGGCAAATTTAGAGACACGTAATAATTCTGTTTCAGACTCTATAACTATAGCAAATATATCTAATTCGATTGCTCTTTTTAGCTCATAATCTTTTTTACAAGGCCCTAAATAGATGATGTCTTGAGGGGTAGATCCTGCTTTTAGTGCTATTTCCATTTCTGTTATAGAACATACTTCTGTGCAGGCACCTTTAGAGCGTAATAATTTTACTAGAGACACGTTGGGATTTACTTTTAGAGCATAAAAAACGTCAACACAGTCTGGTAATGCCTTTTTTAAAGTGTTATAGTTTTTAATAATTTGCGCGCCATCGTAAATATACGATGGAGTACCATGTGCTTTAACAGCACTTTCTATTTGATAATTAATTGATAACATTTTATTTAGTTTTAAAGTTGTTGTAAGTTTTATTTATCAGCGTTAAACATATCGTATTGTATAAGCCAGTTGCCATTTTCTTTTTTCCATAGTATCACGTACGAGCCTTCGAAAACATGTTCTTTTTTACTGTCTATGTAGCCCAGCATATGGCATCTTTGAAAAGCAACATTCATATCTCCAAAGAATTCTAATTCATCTTGAAAAAATTCTACACGATCGACACCCTTTACACTTTCTGAAAATTCTTTGTGTATTTCTGTTCTACCTAATCTAGGTTTTTTTCCTGGTTTCATAAATACAGCACCTTTGGTTGTATACTCTTCAGAAATTCCTTTGGGGTCTTTGTTTCGCCATTTGGTTTCAAATCTTCTATCGGCAATGTCAATTTGTTTGGCATTGTTTAGAAGGTCTGATTTGGAGACTTTTTTAGAGCCAAAGTATTTTACCACAGAGTTTTTATAGGCGATCTCAAGGGTGTTGGCTTCTGTAAATGTATTGAAGGCAAAAATGAATGTGCAAATAGCAAATAATGTGGCTAAAAAGCCTACTGTTTTTAAGTCTTGTGTTTTCATAATTAAAAGTTTTAGTTAAGCCTCATTAATTTGCCGCTAGCAAGCAATATGAGCCTAGAATTTATGTATAAAACTCAGTAATTAGGATTAATGCATACAAATCGAAATATGCTATTATATTTTGATAATATGTGTGTTAAATCTTGCTTAAACTGAGTTTTTGTTAAATTTAGTGTAACTTAAATCTTTCTAAATGTTAGCTATATTACATTTTATGTGTTAAAAATTTTATTACGATAAAAAATAGATTTTAGACTATATGGAACATTTTAATGATTATATGTGTTTGTTTTTCAGTATTTTATGTGGTTTTGTGCTGTGCTGTTTTTTATAGCCTTGTAATTTTTTTTTGTTAATTTTTATGAATTAAGATGGAAATAGTGTTTTTTTTGTCGAATAAAGTTGTATTTGGTCGAAAAGGTAGTTTTCTAATGAAGTTGTGCTACAGGTCTATCTGTAAATTGAATGAAATATATAACGCGAGTAAGTTCAATTTGGAAAACTACAAGGCAGTTTTTATCTCAAATATGAAATTATAACACCATACTTTTCAATGCTATATTTTACATTTCCGTATAAAGTGTCTGTATTACTACTTAATAGGATATCATCTAACTATTGATCACTCTGCGCAATTGAAGACAATACTATCAATTAGCTTTAATGATACAAGGAAAAACCTGTCAAGAAAAGTTATTTCATACGTTTAGATTAAGTGATCATGCATTAATAGGGCTTAGGCAAGCCAAATACAATCATGTAGCTCTCAGCGATGGCTTATAACCTTGAAAAGTTTCTGAAATTCGCTCAAAAAAAAGGTGAAAAGTGATGCAAGATGCCTGTTTTTGTATGCACGCTTCAGAGGGCAAATTCTAAGCCTATGGCATCAAATTTAGACCTTCTTAAATATAGATTTAGATAAGGAAATAAAGCTAAAAGATCCCTTAGAAGGCTTTATTTAAAACCTTTATTGGGAAATTATGAACTTGTGTAACGTTTACCTTTGTAGGCACTCGTTTTTTTTTATTTGGTTGATTATTATATAAGTCAAAAAACCACTAACAAATGTAAAAAGTGGAGTAATTATGTTTAGTAAATCACTAACCATTGTGTAACTCATGTCGATTGGATACTGCATTGTTTGGGTTTCAATTGCATTTTTGTATTGGTCACCAAATAAAACCTGGTCAATAAAAGATAAACTATCTATTCCAATAAGAGAAAGAGGGCCAGCAAAAAACCTATAAAAAACCCAAAGTATAGAAAATATTGTCCATACCCCTAAAATTATCTGGCTTAGGATACTTTCTTTGAAATATTTTAATAATTTCTGTCCGATACTCAAAATGTTCACAAGTGGAATCCATTGAATTAATTTCTTTTTTGTCTGAGTTATATTGAATAGATCATTTATTTTATGAATAAATAGAAAAATTGAAAGGAATAATAAATATTGAGAAATTGTGGATAGTATTCCAAAAATCCAAATATAATTTGGATAATCATTTGCATTTAAAGAACTTCCTCCACCATATTGCGGGTAAAAATCTTGTGGCCAAAAACTGAGTTCAGTCCAAATTGACCAATATTCAAAAATTGGGAAATAAAATATTAAAAATAAAAGCGTCGAAATTGATAAGAAATAATTCATCTTATTTGACTTATGTTTTATAATAAAAATTGAGGTCAAAAATGAAAAACCAATAAAGAGTAAAAATTTTACTACAGGATATGGGTTATTGTGAGTAAGAAGTTCCATTATTATCCGATCGAATGCGTACTAGCAATTAAAAAAACATACATTAACGCATGTTTTTTACACTATAAATCTAAGGGATTTTTTATAATCTGCAAATGATTTGTGGCGACATGGGTATAGATTTCCATAGTTTTACTAAGACCATGACCTAAAACACTTGTATGTGTCTTAAGTTAGTGCCGTTTTCTAATAAATGTGTAGCAAAACTATG
>CAZLTR010000282.1:0-4208 GCA_964562415.1 uncultured Hyunsoonleella sp.
GGTTTTGATTGGACAGTAACAGACAATGGCGATGTCCATATCATTAGTAGAGTAAGAGATGACGAAAATAGAGTGACTAAAAACATACATAGCTATAAACCAGTAGGTGCAAATAACTTCATTATTACAACAGATTTTCCTGGAGCTTCTGCATTATACGCAGCAGGAAATGATATATTTATTATTGGCTTAAACAGCTCCGGACGACCTTTTGTAGAGCGCGCACCAGGCGGTACTAATTTCTTTACGAGAGTTTATGAAGCTACAGAAGGTAGACGTTTCCAAAAAGGCGAAGTACATATATCTGAAGGAAAATTATATTATTACTTATTAGAAAATCATCCTACAGATAAAGATGATACTAGGCCTACATATTTGCAAATTATAGATTTAGATGTAAGCGCAGGGCCAGAACCATTTGGTGTGTCTCTTTTATCTCCAGCAGATAATAGTACATACGATGAGGGAGAGGTTATTGATGTTTTTGCAAGAGCGACAACAGATATGGGAACGATTACTAAAGTAGATATTATGGTTGATGGAGCATTGTTTGAAGAGCTTACAGAAGCACCTTATGTAATGAGTTGGACACCTGAAGAGGTAGGAACCCATACCATTCAGGCTATTGCTTATGATGATAATGATCAAAATATAGTATCTGAGGAACACAGTGTAGAAATTTTGGAAGTAGACCCTGCAGATTTAACAAGAGACACTTATGTATTACAAAATGTAGCTACAGGACAGTTTTTAACAGACTCGGGAGCAAGTGCTACGGCTACAACTATGAGCGCTTCAGGAGAAGAACGAAATACACACTGGAATTTTGTGGAGTCAGGAAATTATTATAACGTAGAGAGTGACAATTTTGGGATTCTACGTTTTACAGGAGCGAATTTTTCTGGAGGAGCGAACTTAGTAGTAAGTACTGGAAAGTCTGCTCCAGCAAGTGATAATGACAAGGTGTGGACGCTACATTACAATGAGGCAGATACAACGTTTCGTTTCGAAGCTAAAGAAAATGGCCGATTTATGTATCATGATGAAAGTGGAAACGTTGTGAACATTGAAGCAGAAGCGACAGACGATAGAAGTAAATGGCGTGCTATTGCAACAAGTCAAGTGTTAAGTGTTACCGATCAGGAATTAGGCCAATCTTCTTCAGTTGCTATTTATCCTAATCCAGCAGATGCTAAGTTTACGATAGCATTTAAAAATACAACAGCTATAAAAGCTGTAGCGATTTATAATATTCTAGGAGAGATCGTATTTCAAAAAACGACTAACACAAATGTTTTGGAAGTAGATAGTGGAGCGTTTAAAACAGGAATTTATCTCGTGAAATCTATAGCTGCTGATAATAAAAGCATTTATTCGAAATTAGTTATAAAGTAAAATAATTAAGTTAATTATAACACTGTAACGATTAGCTTTAATGCGACCCGCGTCTATAATGTTTGAATTTAAATGCGGGTCGCTTTTTTTGTAAAATTAGAGATGGTGTTTGCTTGTAAATCTTTTTTAAATTTTATCTGCTGTGGTATTAAAACAGGTTTACTATTAGCCATATGACTACTACTACTACTACTACTACTACTACTACTACTACTAAACTACATATTAACAAAACTAAAACATGAAAACTAAAACATTTAAAATTCTATTATTATTAGTAAGTTTCATACCCTTTATAGCAAAGGCTCAGGTAACGTTTGAATCAGAAACTCTAATTACAGATAATGCTTTACATTTTGATGGAAAGAAAGTAAGTTCAGAAAGCGTTCCAAACTCAACCACGGGTTACGATTTTGCTTTTGGGCCTCAAATATCTGCCCATGGCGATTGTATAGCGACCTATAAACAGTACGTGTTTATGACTTGGTATAAAGGTGGGAAAGAACAAAGAAACATGATGCTAACGCGTTTAAATACAGAAACTGGGGCTAAAAAAACCATTGAGTTTCCGCATAAGCATACCGGTTGGCGTAATGTGTGGTATATCGGAGAATCTCATAATACTATAGGTGTTGGTGTAAGTCCATTAGATGGCACCATTCATTTACTTTTCGATATGCATGCTTATTCTAGAGGAAGACCTTCAGATGGTAGTTTACGCAATGACTATTTTAGATATTCTTATTCTAAAAAGAATGCAGCAGAAGTAGCAGATGAAGATTTTACATTAGAACAATTTATAGAAGAAAGTCCTGGAGACTACAACCACTTAAGTTTGAACGGTGTTGAAAACCATGCTGCTTTTTCAGAATTAACATACCCAAGGTTTTTTATAAACGGTCAAGGTGATTTGTTTTTTTCAATGCGAAAAGGTTCTAGTCCAAATGGCGGGTATCATTTTGCAAAGTATGATGCAAGCACATCTCAGTGGTCCAATTTTGTAAAGTTCGCCGATAAGAATGCAAAAAATCATGGACAAGATTTTAATTGGGGAATGTATGGAAGATTTCAATTTGTTGGAGGAAAAATAGGTATAGGTTTTCAAAAAAGATCACAAAATACAAACGATAAGTATTTATATCAAAATGGATTATATTTTGCGTATTCTGATGATCCTAGTGGCAAAACAGGATGGAAAAATTACAAAGAGGAATCTTTTTCTACACCTTTAAGAGATGCAGATAAGATATTAGTTTACGAGCCAGGCGATTTGGTAGCAACAACCAAAAGAAACCAAGTATACATGGTTGGTAGTTTTGATTGGACCATTACAGACAGAGGTGATATACACATTATAGGACGTGTAAGAGACGATGAAAATAATGTAACGAAACATGTACATACCTATAAAAAATCTGGAGAAACAGAATTTACAACAACGACAGATTTTATAGGAGGTAATCGTTTATACACATCTGGAGATAATGTGTATTTGGTACGCCTAAATTCTTCTGGTAGAATTCTTATACAACAAACAGAAGGTGGTACAAACAATTTTAGAAAGGTTTATGAAGCTACCAGTGGTAAGCGTTTTAGTCATGGTAGAGCGTATGAAAGTAATGGTAAAATATACTATTACATGATGCAAACAGGATCTGGAGACGAACGCTCTTTATTTTTACAAATCATAGACTTAGGTATAAATCAAGATCCATTTAGAATCGCTTTAACTGCCCCTTTAAAAAATGAGGTTTACGATTTAAACCAACCAGTAACGTTTTTAGCTAATGCAGTAAATGAAAATGGGAGTATCTCTAAAGTCGGTTTTTTAATAAACGATCAGTTATATGAAGAAGATACTACAAGTCCATATGAAGTAGAATGGATTCCTAATTTAGAAGGAGAATTTGTAGTTAAAGCGATAGCTTATAATGAAAACAATGAAACAGTTTCTTCTCCTGAAGTTGAGATACAAGTTAAAGAACGCTTAAGAAATGATTTGTCTGGAAGATTTTATAAATTGCAAAACGTTGCTACAGGTAAATATTTAACATCTACAGGGTCAACTATCACAAGTAGTGATGCTCCTGCAGGGTCAGATAAGGACTGGGAGTTTGTTAATGCAGAAGTTGATGAAGCTGACTATTACAACATAAAGAGTAGCGTAAAAGGCAGTATTCGATTTAAAGGTGCTGCTTCCTCTGCCGACCTGGTAAGCACATCGAAAGGTGTTCCAAATACCGATGTAGATAAAATTTGGACCGTTATAGCAAATGATGATGATACTTTTACGTTTGAAACAAGAAGTAATAAAAGTTATTTATACAATAATTTAGACGGGACTGTAACACATTCAAGAAATTTAGATACGGCAAATAAATGGCGGGCTATTTCTTCAGATAGTCAAACGCTAAGCACAACCGATCAAACCTTTGATGTAGCTCCAATAACTATTTACCCTAATCCAGCTAAAGAAAAATTTACGATTAAATTTCAAAATGCAAATCGTATAGAAGCACTAATGATTTATAATATCTTAGGTGAGCTTGTTTTTCAAAATTCACCTAAAGTAAATAATTTAGATGTAGATAGTAGTAAATTTAAAGCAGGTATTTACCTTATAAAAACGGTTTCTAACGATAATAAGTATTTTTATTCAAAGCTAATAATAAAATAAAAGTATTGGTTATCAGTTAATTATCGTTTAATAATAAGCTGTAAAGTTCTAATTCAATTATAAAGCGTCATGACTGACTATATGTAGATGATATATATGACATGACGTTTTGTATCTCATTCGTATTAGAAAATTA
>CAZLTR010000283.1:0-283 GCA_964562415.1 uncultured Hyunsoonleella sp.
CTACAACAATACATTGCTTGCCTTTAATATAACCTATCTTTACAACAACGCCTCCCGAAGGACAGCCCCCGTGTTCTGCATACATATTATCACCTGCAAAAGCACCAATTTCTATAGCTTCGCGTTTGGCATCTAATAGATAGTCTATACGTTCTCTGGCGGTTAGTTTCCCTTTACTATGCAATTTTTCAATACGAGATTTACCTCCACCTAAGTTTACTTTGGCGATTTTTTTATTGAGCTCAGACACTAAAAGTTTATTGTGATCTTCATTTTTATTGAA
>CAZLTR010000283.1:293-4165 GCA_964562415.1 uncultured Hyunsoonleella sp.
AAGTTGATATCCATAGTAAAAGGTTAATTTTTGACGAAATTACAAAACCAAACGCTGTATAAAAAGGGAAACAATTGCAAAATATAATACATGGAAATATATTCCTTGGAATATAAAATAATTTTACTTAACTTTGTACCATCAATTAGTCATAACACTTAAAAATATATAGATGTCACAAATTATAGCATTTGCAGGAAGTAATAGTAAAACGTCAATAAATAAAGAATTGGCCACCTATGCAGCAGGCTTATTAGAAGAAGTCGCTGTTACTATTTTAGATTTAAACGATTTTGAATTGCCTATTTACAGTATGGATATAGAGAAGGCTACTGGTATTCCAGAAAATGCAGTTAAATTTTTGGATCATATAAGGAATTCAGATGGTATGATTGTTTCTCTAGCAGAACATAATGGATCTTATGCAGCTGTGTTTAAAAATTTATTTGATTGGATGTCTCGTATAGAATTAAAGATGTTTTTAGAAAAGCCAATGTTGCTCATGGCTACGTCTCCTGGAGGTAGAGGAGGTGCCTCGGTGTTGGAAGCGGCACAAGATCATTTTCCACGTCATGCTGCTGCTGTAATAGAGGTGTTTTCGTTACCTTTTTTTGGGAACAACTTTTCTGAAGGGCAGATTATAAATGCAGATTTGCAGACAGAATTAAACGAGAAGGTTAAAGTATTTCAAGCAGCATTATAGGTAAATTTAAAAATTACAGTATGGGAGATTTATCTAAAGATATTAATTCTAAGTTTGAGAGTAATAAGGTAAAAGCCTTAATAAATATTATTTATACCGCCAATTGGATAGCGAGCCACCAAAACGAGTTTTTTAAGGTTTACGGGATCTCCCCTCAACAGTATAATATATTAAGAATATTGAATGGGGCAAAAGAACCACTTAAGGTACAAACCATAAAAGATCGCATGATAGAACGTTCGCCAAATACCACAAGACTTATGGATAAATTATGTGCTAAAGCCTATATTAAACGTTATCCTTCTCAAAACGACAGGCGTGTGGTTAAAATCGCAATTACACCAGAGGGTAAAGCGTTTTTGGAGGCTATTCCTAATAACATGAACAACGTACTTTTAAAAAATCTTACAGATAAAGAAGCAGAGCTATTAAGCAGTTTATTAGACAAAATGCGTTAATGCTATTTTTTTGAGTATTTGTTTTCCATGGAAAATAAAAACACAGATAGTAGCCGTTTGTTTAAGAAGAACTACGCGTAGAATGTATAAGATGTAATACCAAAATTTATGAAAACGAATAGTATAGAAACAGTAGGGCAAAGTAATTTTGTAGCCATGGGGCCTATAGAGTTAAGGCAGCCATTACCATCACGTCATATAGAGCACATGGATCCTTTTATCTTATTGCACCATTACGGACCTTATGAAATTTCTGAAACGCACAATCCATTCGATTTGGGGCCACATCCGCACAGAGGATTCGAACCCATTACATTTTTAATTCAAGGTGAACAATTGCATAGAGATTCCTTAGGCCATGAAAGTGTGGTTAAAGCAGGAGATGTACAATGGACTACTGCAGGTCGTGGTATCATTCATGCAGAGGCGCCTACAAAAACATTCGTTAAAAAAGGAGGCATTTTGGAAGGCATTCAGTTATGGTTAAACTTACCAGCCGAAAAGAAAATGATCCCAGCGAATTACCAGCATGTGGCTAATGAAGATTTTAGAGCGGTAAGTTCTAAAGATGGTAAGATACGTATTCAAATTATCGCAGGAGAACTAGAGAACGTGTACGGTCGTATACAAACGCAAACCCAGGTAAATGCATTTATGATTCATGCAACTGCAGGCGGTATACATTCTATGTCTATCCCTCAAACACATCAATCGGCTGTTTATTTATTAAAGGGTAAAGTTACCATTAACAGCAACATAGAGTTAGAATTAAATAAATCGCAATTTGTAGCGTTTCACCAAGATGGTGAAGGATTTACAGTAGAAGCTCAAGAAGATAGCTTGTTATTGTGTTTATCTGGAACACCACTTAAAGAGCCCGTGGCGACTTACGGCCCTTACGTTATGAACACACAAACAGAGCTCATGGAGGCCATGCGCGATTTTCAAATGGGAAAAATGGGCTTTTTAGCCCCTTAAAATTAAAATAGTATGAAAACAGTTATTCATAAAGCAAATACAAGAGGTATTGCAGATCACGGTTGGTTAAAATCGCATCACACATTTAGTTTTTCAAGTTATCACAATCCAGAACGCATGAATTTTGGGACATTAAGAGTACTTAATGATGATGTGGTACAGCCTAAAATGGGATTTGGGACACATCCACATCAAAATATGGAAATTATTTCTATACCTTTAAAGGGCGCTTTATCACATAAAGACAGTATGGGGAATAAGCGTGCTATAGAAGTAGGAGAGGTACAGGTAATGAGTGCAGGAACCGGATTGACACACTCAGAGTTTAATGATAGTAAAATTGATGAGGTTAATTTTTTACAGTTGTGGATTTTACCAGAAGCAAAAGGAGTGTCCCCAAATTACGAACAACGTAAATTCAATACTTTGGAACGTCATAATAAGTTGCAAACTGTAGTGGCGCCTCAAAATAAGTTAGAAGGGGAGGCGTTGCCTATACATCAACAAGCTTATATTTATAGATTAGACTTAGAAGCAGGCGCTAGTGTTGATCTGGTTACTAAGGATGCGGGTAATGGCTTTTATGTGTTTATAGAAAAAGGAGCCCTAAGTGTAGCAGATCAAAATTTAAAAGACAGAGATGCAATTGGTGTTTGGGAGACGGATGCCGTAGAACTCAAAGCGTCGGAAAATTCAAATATTATCATTATAGAAGTCCCGATGAACTAGTATATAAAAACGACTAATAGAGAAAAAGCACCCTTTAAAAGGTGCTTTTTTGATAAAAACAACGATATTTGCGTTTCTCTAACCAAATATTAATAGTAAGGATATGACGATGAATAAAAATACTGTGTTGGCTTTAGCAACATGGATTATGATTTTTGTAGGTTTAGCGCTAATCGCCCTAGGTGCTTTTCGATATGACGATGTTGCAGGATGGGGCTTTGCCTCTGTGGGTATTGGTTTCTTTGCTATAGCTTGGGTGTTTAATGCCTTAAAAGGTAGAGTATAATATACAAATTTACAGTTCGAATACTTTTTAAACGTTGGCAATTTAAGCTGCGTTTTCATTTCATGATATTATAACTATGAGTGACGATAAAAAAATAATTTTTTCAATGTCTGGGGTAACCAAGACATTTCAAAGTGCTAATACACCTGTATTAAAAAATATATACTTAAGTTTTTTCTATGGTGCTAAAATTGGAATCTTAGGACTAAACGGGTCTGGTAAATCTACATTGCTTAAAATTATAGCAGGTGTCGATAAAAATTATCAAGGTGATGTCGTATTTTCTCAAGATTACTCTGTAGGTTATCTAGAACAAGAGCCTCAACTAGATGAGACTAAAACTGTTATGGAAGTGGTGCGTGAAGGTGCTGCCGAAACAGTGGCAATATTAGACGAATACAATAAGATAAATGATCAATTTGGACTAGAAGAAGTGTATTCTAATCCTGATAAAATGGAGAAGCTTATGAATCGTCAAGCAGAACTTCAAGATCAAATTGATGCGACTAATGCTTGGGAGTTAGATACCAAATTAGAAATAGCCATGGATGCCTTACGCACACCAGATGGTGATAAAAAAATAGGTGTATTATCTGGAGGAGAACGCCGTCGTGTAGCCTTGTGTAGATTATTATTAAAAGAGCCTGATGTTTTACTTTTAGATGAGCCTACCAACCACTTAGATGCAGAATCGGTACATTGGTTAGAACATCACTTG
>CAZLTR010000284.1:0-4163 GCA_964562415.1 uncultured Hyunsoonleella sp.
TCTAACTTCTAACTTCTAACTTCTAACTTCTAACTTCTAACTTCTAACTTCTAACTACCTATAACTCCTAGGACCTAAGAAATTGGCGGTAGTGGTTTCTATTAGCGTTTCGTTTTTAAATACGCCTATTTTTATGGTATTACGATCACCAGACAAGGCTGCATTTTTGATTTCTACAAACAAAGTGCCTTCGGCAATGTCTTGACCTGGAACATTAAAAGTTTCTGATGTAGCTACTAACTTTAAGGCGCCATTGTGAGATAGCAGCTCAAAATGCACATTTGTAATAGGCGCTGTTGTTTTATTGACTAGTTTATAAGTGAATACGTTACTTATAATATCACCTGCTTTATGTTCATATAATTGCCCCGGAAGTCTTAATAGGGTTGCTTCAATATCATTTCTTAAGAATAAAAGCCCCACAAGAATACTTATTAAGATGCCTAATACAGCACTATACCCTTTAATACGTGCTGTAAATTTAAACGTCGTTTTATTTTCAATGGCGTCTTCACTAGCATAGCGTATAAGCCCTTTTGGTAAATTAATGCTTTCCATAATATGGTCGCATTCATCAATACAGGCGGTACAATTTACGCATTCTAGCTGGGTTCCATTTCTAATATCAATTCCTGTAGGACATACGTGTACGCATTGCATACAATCGATGCAATCACCGTGTCCCATAGCGGCGCGGTCTTCGTTTTTTCTAAAGCTTTTTCTGCCTTTATCACCTTCGCCACGTTTGTGATCGTAAGCCACTACAATAGATTTTGTATCTAAAAGGACGCCTTGTAATCTGCCATAAGGACAGGCTATAATACACACTTGTTCTCTAAACCAAGCAAACACAAATTAAAATACGCCTGTAAATATGAGTAAAGAGATTAGGGTACTTGTATGTTTAAAAGGGCCGTCTGTAATGTATCTTAAAAGCACATCACTTCCAATAATATAAGCAAGAAAGACATTCGCTATAATGAAAGAAATGCCTAAAAAAATAAGAAGTTTGAGTCCTTTTTTTCTTAATTTTTCTGCATTCCAAGATTGTTTAGCAAGTTTCCGCTGTTTATTTCTGTCGCCTTCAATCCAATATTCTATACGTCGAAATACCATTTCCATAAAAATGGTTTGCGGACATATCCATCCGCAGAAAATCCTGCCGTAAGCTACTGTAAATAAGGTTACAAATATAATGCCGACCAGCATGGCAATGACAAATAAATGAAAGTCTTGCGGCCAAAATGGGAACCCGAAAATATTAAAACGACGTTCTAAAATATTAAACATTAAAAACTGATTTCCATTTATTTTAATAAAAGGAGATGCTAATAAAAACAACAACAAGATATAGCTTACATACTTTCTATAGTTGTAAAAACGACCGCTAGGTTTTTTAGGGAATACCCATGCGCGTTTACCTTCTTTGGTAACCGTAGCAATGGAATCTCTAAATATTTCGTTTTCTGGTGTATCCACTTTGGTGTTTTATGTTCTGTCTTTATGCAATAATTTAGTCTAATTTACAGCAGTACTTTCTGTAATTACCGCTGTGGTTTCAGTCTCAATAGCGGCATCTGGGTCTGTCCAAATATCGCCTTCAGGAGCTTTAGGTTCTGCTGGGGAGGTCCCTTGTAAACTCAATACATAACTGGCAACTTGCGCCATTTGCACAGGTTTTAGTTGTGCTTTCCAAGCAATCATCCCTTTACCAGAGCGACCACCTTCCGAGATGGTTTTAAATACATTTTTAATCCCGCCGCCTAAAATCCAATGTGCATCTGTTAAGTTGGGACCAATACCACCGCCACCATCGATCATATGACAGGCAATGCAGTTGGTTTCGAATACCGATTTCCCTGAAGCAAGATCTGCAGCATCCGTTAAAAGGGTTACCGTATTGATATCTACTAAATTTTTAGCGGTTTTTTTATAGGCTTCAATAGCCGTTTTGGCTTCTGCCAGTTCAACATCTAATTCATCAACTTGAGACGGCCCATTAAAAATATGATACCGTACCAAATACAATCCTGCAAAAAGGATAGAGATATAAAACCCGTACAACCACCAAGGAGGTAAATTATTGTCTAATTCTCTAATGCCATCGTAACTATGGTCTAAGATAATTTCGCCTTCTTCTTCGATAGGTTTTTGCCCTAGTAGTTTAATGTAAGTTTGCTTGATCCATGTAAACTGATGCGCCTTTTTGCGTTCTGCCAAGTATTTGGCCTTTGCTGTCGTATCTAGTTGTTGTAGCATTACATTTTCTAGAGCTGCTACTATGGCTTCTATGGCAATAAGAACCAGGAGTACTAGTACTAAAAATAGAAGTACGGCAGGGTAAGTCATAAACGCGGGTTGATCGCCAGAGTCTACTGCGTATTCTGTGATTCCAAATATGATAAAGAATGCTACAGGAATACGGATCCAAGATGGTATTAAATGTCGCATGATGTGTTGTTGTTTTGAGTGTCTAAGGGAATGTTACTAACCGTTTTTATGTAGTCTTTTTTAGCGGTAATGACCCACCAAAATAAGGCAACAAAAAAGATGAAAAATATAAGCAGTGATATAATGGGATAGATTTCAATCCCCGTAATGCTTTCCAGATGGTTTTTTACAAATTTTAACATGATGTGTTTTTATTTCAGATATGGACGATGCGTAGAGGCGATAAGATCTCTGTGCAGTTCTGTCCAAACTATTTTTTAGCGGTTTCTACTTTAATATCTGTTCCTAAACGTTGTAAATAAGCAATAAGCGCCACAATCTCACGGTTTTTCATGTCTATAAAGTCTTGACCTTGTGATTTGGCATAGGCTTTATCGGCTTCATATGTTTTTGCAAAATCAGGGTCGTTGTACAAGTTTTGCTCAATTTGTGCCCCTTGTTGCAGCATGTGGTCTTGTGCATTTGCAATATCTTCTTCAGAATAAGGAACGCCTAGTGTTACCATGGCTTTCATCTTAGCTTCTGTTTGAGATTTATCGAGTTTACTGCTAGTCCCAGTAATTAGCCAAGGGTAACGCGGCATGATAGAACCCGATGAGGTACTTTGTGGGTCGTACATATGGTTAAAATGCCAGTTGTCTGAATATTTTCCGCCTAAACGGTGCAAATCTGGCCCAGTACGTTTACTGCCCCATAAAAACGGATGATCATACACAAATTCACCTGCTTTAGAATAGTCGCCATAGCGTTCTACTTCACTTCTAAATGGGCGCACCATTTGCGAGTGACAGCCTACACAACCTTCTCTTATATAAATGTCTCTACCTTCTAGTTCTAAAGGGGTATAGGGTTTTACACTTGCTATAGTGGGAATGTTAGATTTAACCATAATGGTAGGTACAATTTGAATGACACCACCTATTAATATCGCTACAGTAGCTAATAGTGTTAATTGTATAGGTCTTCTTTCAATCCAGGTATGCCAACCTTCATTTGCAGTACGTTTTTTAGTGACACGTTCTAAGGCTGGAGCCTCTGCCAACTCATCTTGTACTTTTTGTCCGCTTCTAGCAGTAGCAATCACATTATAGATAGAAATTAACATTCCTAAGATATAAAGTGTTCCACCAATAGCACGCATCCAATACATAGGAATAATTTCTGTAACGGTTTCTAAAAAATTACCATATACTAAAGTTCCATCAGGGTTAAATTGTTTCCACATACTGGCTTGCGTAAAGCCAGCGACATACATAGGTAAGGCGTAAATAATTATACCTAGGGTACCAAGCCAGAAGTGCAAATTGGCTAAACCTAAAGAATATAGTTTTGTTTTAAATAAACGTGGGATCAAATAATATATAATACCAAAGGCCATAAAACCATTCCAAGCCAGTGCGCCTACGTGAACGTGTGCAATAATCCAATCTGTAAAATGGGCAATTGCATTTACATTTTTAAGGGATAGGGCGGGGCCTTCAAAAGTGGCCATACCATACCCTGTAATGGCTACAACCATGAATTTTAAAACAGGATCGGTACGTACTTTGTCCCAGGCGCCTCTTAAGGTTAATAATCCATTAATCATACCTCCCCAAGAAGGCATAAGTAGCATAATAGAGAACGCTACGCCTAAATTTTGAGCCCATTCGGGTAAAGCAGTATATAGCAAGTGGTGTGGTCCTGCCCAAATGTAAATAAAGATTAAAGAC
>CAZLTR010000285.1:0-4137 GCA_964562415.1 uncultured Hyunsoonleella sp.
ATTCTAATAACACCACAAATGGTATAGGACTAGACAATATTAAATCACGTGTAGAGCGCCTTAATGGAACCTTCAAGATTGACTCTATACTAAACCAAGGTACGTCGCTATACCTTATTATACCAGTGTAATAGAGCTATTACACTTCAATAACTCTGTCTTCTTTAGATTTAAACACATAACTATACAGCCACATTAAAGTGAACGTAGGAATGACATCCAAACCAGGTAAGGCCTCTTCAATAAATGCTATAGCAGCTGCAATTTTTCCTGTTTTCCCTTTGTACAGCTTCGTCATAAGATAAGCTGAAATAGGCGCCCATACCACGTCGGCAAACTCGCCTATACCTGGGATAAAAAAAGACACATACCCAATAGCATCCAGAATAATTCCCACTATTAATTTTTTATATTTATTCATGTTATTATATTAAACACTCTATAGAAATCAAGAAACATACCAAAAACTATTTCCCTATAAGTTTTAAAAATTCATTACGTGTTTCTATCTTCTCAAACTGTCCTCTAAACCCAGACGTTGTTGTTAATGAATTCTGCTTCTGTACCCCTCGCATCATCATACACATATGAGATGCCTCTATAACAACTGCAACACCTTGAGGCTTTAAAGTTGTATTTATACATTCTAAAATCTGTTCTGTTAGTCGCTCTTGCACCTGTAAACGCCTAGCAAAAACATCTACAATTCTAGGTAATTTACTCAAGCCCACAATATAACCGTTAGGGATGTAAGCGATATGCACCTTGCCAAAAAAGGGTAAGATATGATGTTCGCACAAAGAATACAGCTCAATATCTTTCACAATAACCATTTCATTATAAGACTCCTTAAACATCGCTCCAGTTAGTATCTCTACTGGATCTTGATCGTAACCTTGGGTTAAAAACTGCATGGCTTTCGCAGCACGCTCAGGGGTTTTTAAAAGACCATCACGTTGAGGGTCTTCTCCCAAATCTTCTATAATTGTTTTATATTGAGATGTAATTGCTGTTGTTAAATCTGTATCGTAAGTTTCAAAATTTTTATAAGGCATAATATCATAAGTTATGAAATTCTAATTTAATCATTTTTTAAATCAAGTGCCTTATTTTATAAGGAATCCTTCTGCTTAAGTCTTTAAAATCTACAGACATTTTATAGAGATTTTTTAAAAAACTGAAATTAAGTCATGTATATCCATCATATATTATTGCGCATCACATTCTAAAGTAGTAAATTCCCCTATTATTTTTTTTACCAATGATTAAAGGAAAAAACATACATAAATATTACGATAATTTACACGTGCTTAAAGGTGTTAATATTAACGTGAAAAAAGGAGAGATCGTCTCCATAGTTGGAGCGTCTGGAGCAGGAAAGACAACACTATTACAAATTTTAGGGACTTTAGACAAAGCCTCTAAAACAGATAGCTACAGTCTTAAAATCAATGACATAGAAATTAAATCTTTAAGCGACAGAGCCCTTGCTAAATTTAGAAATGAACATATTGGATTTATATTTCAATTTCACCAACTGTTACCAGAATTTACAGCTTTAGAAAATGTATGCTTGCCTGCTTTTATTAAAGGTACCAACAAAACCGACGCTGAAAAACGTGCCAAAGAATTACTTAGCTTTTTAGGCTTATCGCACCGTTGTGACCACAAACCAAGCGAATTGTCAGGTGGTGAACAGCAACGTGTTGCCGTAGCTCGTGCTTTGGTAAATAATCCTGATTTAATTTTTGCAGACGAACCTTCTGGAAACCTAGATAGTGAATCTGCTGAAAACTTGCATAACCTATTTTTTAAATTACGAGATGAATTCGGTCAAACTTTTGTAATTGTAACTCACAATGAAGACCTAGCCAACATGGCCGATCGTAAATTAGTAATGGTGGATGGAAACATTAGGAATTAGACCTAGATGTACCAAACAACACATAAATACCTACTGCGGGTCCTATAGCTAGAACTAAGAATATATACTGTATACCGATAAAAGTTTGCAAGTAGTTAAGCAACTGTATGCTTACTATAGTTATTGCAAAACCTATAGAATTTACTATGGTTAAAGCCGTTCCTTTAGATGCAGGCGGAGCATTTTGTGCCACCAACGTAGAAAATAATGGAGAATCTGCAATCACAAGCATACCCCACACCACTAAGAAACCAATAAAAAGTTCTACATGCCCTGCGGTGAATACAAAAGGCGATAATACACAACATATTCCAGACCCCATTAAAGCATAAGTAGCGACAAGCTTAGTTTCCTTTAATTGAGATAAATATCCAGAAATAATACACCCCAAACTTCCTATAGCAATAACTAAAAAGCTAAATACTGGCACATTAAAATTTGAAATGGAATGGAAATGAGCAAATGCTGCCAATACTACTGGAACAAAAGTCCAAAACGCATACAACTCCCACATGTGTCCAAAATATCCAAAAGCAGCCTTTCGAAATGCTTTTACTTTAAATACATTATAAAATACAGCGCCATCAAAACGTTGTAAAGACGTTCTATAGGGGCCATTGGGCACTCCTATTAACATCATAATACCGCCTAAAGCTGCTAAACCAGAAGTAATATACACCATGACTTGCCATGACATGATCGTTTGAAAACTCTTTAAAGCATGAGGAAACGCAGTTCCTAATACGAGTGCACCTACTAAAAAGCCTAACGATTTTCCTAAACCCGCTTTAAAGTAATCTGATGCAATTTTCATCCCAACAGGATAAATCCCAGCCAAAAAGAACCCTACAAAAAAGCGCAGCAAGAATAAACTTAATAAAGAATGCCCTTCTACTACCAGAAAAATGTTAATGAAAGCTCCCAGCAAAGCACAAACAAAAAAAACTACAGAAGGAGAAAATCTATCGGTTATCGTTAAAAATGCAAATAAAAATGTTCCTATAATAAAGCCAAACTGGACCGATGCCGTTAAATGTCCTAAAGCGGCGTTATCTAAACCAAATTGAGTGATTAAATCAGACATGATGGCATTGCCAGCAAACCAAAGAGAAGTACAACAAAATTGAGCAAAAACAATAATTGGTAATACGATGTTTTGGTGGCGCATAAAATAAAAGTTTAAGACTAATTCGGTTTAAAAATAACTCAGTCTACAATTTATTAAGCTAATTACAATTATTTTTGCAGAACTATGAAACGAAATCCAGAAAAACTCAGTTCAACAGCACTAAAGGCATTTTTAGATGCCAAAGTGGACACCTACAATAATCCTAAATTTATTGAAAGTGACCCCATACAAATTCCGCATTTATTCTCTAAGAAAGAAGATATTGAAATCTCTGGATTCTTAACCGCAACCATAGCTTGGGGCAATAGAAAAAGCATTATTAACAACGCCAAAAAACTCATGACACTTTTGGACCATGCGCCTTACGATTTTATAATGCACCATCAAACTAATGATTTAGAAAAACTTTTGCCTTTTGTACACCGCACATTTAATGGTTCAGATTGCATACAGTTTATCAAATCTTTACAACATATTTACCACAAGCATCAGGGTCTTGAAACTCTTTTTGCTAACCACGCTAAAACAGACAGCCTACAAACTGCTATTTCAAAATTTAAAACTGTTTTTTTCGAAATAGACCATTTAAAACGTACTCAAAAACATGTAAGTGATCCTTTAAAAAAATCTGCTGCCAAACGTATTAACATGTTTTTACGATGGATGGTAAGAACCGATAACGCAGGCGTAGACTTTGGCATCTGGAAACAGTTGTCTCCCTCGCAACTGTCTTGCCCTTTAGATGTGCACTCAGGAAATGTAGCGCGACAATTAGGACTTTTAGAACGCCAACAAAACGATGCAAAAGCTTTAAACGAATTAGACGCCAGTTTAAGACAAATGGACCCCGTAGATCCTGTAAAATATGACTTTGCCTTATTTGGACTAGGTGTTTTTGAAGGTTTCTAAGACCACAATGCTATTTTTTACAGACTTGTAAGCTTCTTTTATTGCGTTTTTTGAATTATTAACTATATTTGCACTCAAATTTGGGTTAACCTCTGGCGAAAATCGTGTATGTTGTTCTAAATCAATTATTTTAAACAAAAATAAATGGAAGCTTTAGTAAAGTTTGTACAAGACG
>CAZLTR010000286.1:0-4097 GCA_964562415.1 uncultured Hyunsoonleella sp.
GAATGCCTATTGCGTTTAAATCTTTTTTTGTTAACGATTTTTATGGCATAAAAAGTAGCGTCTTTATAATAAAAACAGGTTTTAATGCTTTTTACAAAAAATAGCAAACCTGTCTTTTCAAATTTTATTTTACTTGAGTAAATGCTTAAGTCTGTATCAGGAATACCAGATTCGTTATAAGTGAGTGATTTGGTAAAGCGGTTAAAGGGTAGAAGTTCAAGGAAATTATAACAAGAGTTTCCTAAACAGAATGAACGTTACTGGGGGCGTCATTTCTGGGGTATAGGTTATGGATGTTGGAGTACAGGTAATATTACAGATGAAATGGTAAATGAATATCTAGAACATCATAGAAAGCCAGATGATGACGGTTCAAATTTTATATTAGAATGACTTTCAATTGTAACAAAAACTATGGCGCTTTCAGTCCATAGTGGTTAATTTACTAAAAGTAGGTTTTTTCTTTTGTTTTAGTAAATGTACAAGCATGTGGTTTGTGTTTCAAACATCTTAATAGCGACATGCTTTAATGGGAAATCTGTAAACGACTTTAAGCTAAATACAACTTACTACGATAAAGCGGTTAGGTTTCCTATTTATAATTTAAGACATGTAGAGGGTGTGCGCTTTCCTTTAATTAGTTATCTTTTTTTCGTTTTAACTATACGTTTTTTCCCTTTTAACAAGTTTTAATTCTCTGTAGCATACTACATCGTTAATTTTGGTTAAATAAAACACATTTATAAATTCAATTACTAAAACAACTAATAATGAAAACTAAAATAGCAACACGTTTCATTTATGCTTCCTAGTACAGAAGTGTTGTAATTCTGTAATTATAAAACACATATTATAATGTCATCTCTAACCAAAATTATTAATAAGTGGTATAAAAAAAATCAACATCTTTTTTTTAGCTATGGAAACGGATTTTATCATCTTAATTATATATCAAATTCTCCATCGTTAATAATGGAGAGTTTTAAGAAAATGCCCTTCTGTAAATTTGATGCTAAAACTAATAGCGTTCATACCGATTCTATTTTTTCTAAAGCTCAAGCTCAATTTGCTTTTTTAGAAGAAGGTTTAGCACTTATGAATGTGAAAATGTTGGCAAAAAAAGACCTTTGCATTCATCAAATTGTAAACGAAGATGCTCCTTCTGATTATTATATACTGAGTTATAATGTTTTTTATCATCCGTCTAACCTAGATAGTATGACACTAAAATCACTCAGTTTTTCGAATAAAAAATGGATTTTAAGTAAACCTAAAGCCTTATCGTTTGCTACGCATCATAAAGCTTCTGAAAGTGAAAATATTCTCGTTTTTTTCAATAAAAAGTGGTTTGACGATTATATTGCAAAGGATACTGCTTTTGTGGGGTCTAAAGTAAAGTCTTTTTTTGAGGGAGATGAGGCCCTTGTTGTGTGGCCCGATAATTCTATAGAATTATCTAAACTAGCAGAAGATATTAAAGACATTTTAAAAAACGAAAGCCTCCAAAGTCCACTTCAACTAAAATTAAAAACCTACGCATTAGTCTCTGCATTTATTATAGGGTACAATCCTGAAAATATGTTTAAAAATTATAAAAAGTTAAACCGTAGAGATGTTATTCGTATCAATAAAATAGAATTTTATCTTATAGATAATATTCAAGCTAAGTTTATAGGAATAGATGCATTAAGTAAAAAATTTTCCATTTCTCCAGCTAAATTAAAAAGTGATTTTAATACCGTTTATGGACTAGGAGTTTTTAGCTATTTCAGAAAAAAGCAAATGCATCTGGCTAAAGAAATATTAGAACAAGGGACATACCAAGTAAAAGAAGTGGCCTTATTATTTGAATATGTAAATGTGAGTAAATTTTCTAAAGCTTTTGAAGATGTTAATGGCATACTACCTTCAAAAATAATTTACAATAAGGCGTATCAAGAAAAAGAGGTAATCTAAAACTCTTATTTTCTTTTAAAAATACGTTTATAAGCTTAATCTGTAATTACACAGATTAGGCTTGTGCTTTTCTTACCCGTTGTGTATTATCCGTAACTAGTATTGCAAATACATTCCACAACAAGGCTCTATTCAAATTTTCGACAGGAAATTACTAGAATAGCCATTTAGAGACAGGTTTAAATAGATCTAATACTTAGTTTGATTAGTGTTTTTAGCTGATTGGGTAATGAGTTTAGCTTAATGGATTGCTCATTAACTCTAGCAAACAAATAATTTTGTAGGCGATAAGAGGAGCGCTAATGTTTAATAAAAATAGTTCATGTGTCCATTGTTGATCCAGTAATTATAACGTATAAGATGTCAAGTCCATATCCTAGCAAAAAATATATGAAAAAGCGATGATCTATACTTATAATCTTAAGGTGTAGTATCACTTGTTTTTTCAACAATTCATTGGATATAATTCGATTCTGTTATACAGATTTAGTAACTAACGAGGCTACCGATAACATTCTTTCACTCTTAAACATTTGAGAGCACTATTGTATCACAAAAATGAATGCTCAAATAGCACTAAAATTTAAACCATAAAAAACAGAACATTATGTCAATTACAATTTACACCGCTCCTGGTTTCATGGGCGCGAGATCTTCTTTGGAAGTAGGAGAATACCCAGTAGTACCAACCCCTGTTGCTGGTAAAAACACTATTAATTCTATTCATATACAAACAGGATATTATGTGCAATTATTTGAAGGGACAGGATTCCAAAAGCAATCTGTTTTTTTATTTCCAGAGGGACATTATTCGACATTACCGGGGTGGGGAGATAGCATTGGTTCTTTAAAAGTATTTAAATACAATCCTAACTTTTTTCCATTAGTTACCTTTTATGAGAATTCAGGATTCACAGGGTATACTCAAACCTTAGCAGGTACAGGCAAAGTAACCGATTACGATGCACCATTTTTTAATTCCTATGCCATTTCATCTATCCAAGTGCCAGCAGAAACCAAGGTTATTTTATATGAAGGTTCGAATTTAACGGGGAATAGTTTAGAATTGAAAACAGGCAAACACGAAAGCTTGAAAATATATGGGTGGGATAATAAGGTGTCGAGTGTTAAGATTATAAGAGCAGATTTAGTATTAACTAAAATCGAATATTTAGAGGAAATTGTAGAAGAAGAAGGGGAATCTTTCGCTATTAAAGGAATTACCTCCAATAATTCGAATATTGAACAATCTTTTAAAGTGAGTTTGAGCAGAGCATTATCTGAATCTATAACACGCTCTTGGAGTGACTCTACAGCCACCGGATTATCAGCAAGTGTAACAGCAACCGTGGAAGTTGAAGGACTTGTAGTAAAATCTTCGGTGTCTTCTACTATTGAATCTAGCTTAGAACACACCTTTACCGTGGGAGAAGAAGAAGCGGTATCTAAAACTATAACGCTAGAGAAATCTGTAACTGTAAAAATACCTCCAAAATTAGTAGGTGAGGTTTCTGTTATTGTAACTCCTAAAAAATATCGTGTTAAAGTACGATACAGTTTTTTAGTGAAGGCAACCTCTAAGATCATAACACAAGATGCCGAAATCTATATAAGTAGTTACCAAGAAGGAATATCTGTAATTACAATACGTGAAGAAACAGTAGAAGAGATGAATTTAAGTAGAGGTATATAAAATAAGAGTTTAGTTTGTTTGAGAGCCACGTTAGCGTTTTTAGTTGACGTGGCTTTGTCTTATTAAAATTAATTATTTCCAGTCTAAGTATATTTGTCTTAAATATTTCTTGTAATAGTAGCTATATACAATTGGCTAATAATTTAAATACGTCAGCTCTTAATGAAGATGAAACTTCTTTAATTTATGATAAATGATAATACCTAATATAAAAATAGTATTTACAGGAGAATGGACTTTAGAAAATAGATGTCCAAAATTATTGATAATAAAGATTTTAATAACTACGAGATAAAAAAACTTATACTAAATTAGAGGTAGAAAATTCTATATCTATAATACTAAATGTTACAATTAGCAAAAAATAGCAATGCACAATAATTAAGAAGTCTATGGCGTAACAGATTATGGCTACAGGGCTTTGTTGACTGATCCGTAGAGGCTAAGC
>CAZLTR010000287.1:0-4084 GCA_964562415.1 uncultured Hyunsoonleella sp.
TGTTACTTTTAAAGTGCGCCAAATAACAAAAAAAATATCAAAGGTTAAAACTTTGAGAGTTAATTTTAACTCATTTCTCCTCTTATCGAGGTTTCAAAGTTCATTTTTAGCATTTTACACGATATTGATTTCCCTAAGAGGTACATTAATTTAGCTAAGGCAGCTTCTGTTGTCATGTCTTTACCCGAAATTACGCCTATACTTTTTAGTTGTATACTGGTTTCATATTGTCCCATTTCAACATGTCCTGCGATACATTGTGTAACGTTTACTATATGTATTCCTTTTGAAATTAGTGTTTTTAAAATAGTGATAAACGCATCTGTTGTACTACAATTACCAGATCCAAATGTCTCTAAAACCACTGCTTTTAAATTAGGAATCTCTGTTATGGCTTTTAAATAAGAGTTGGTTATACCTGGATACAATTTAATTAAAGCAATATTAGTGTCTAATATCTTGTGTACTTTAAACTGCGCATTAGGCTTTGGCCGCAAGAGCAACGCTTTATTAATTTTTAAATGCACGCCAGATTCGACCAAACACGGATAATTTGGCGCACTAAAGGCTTTAAAGTGCTCTGCATTTACTTTTGTAGTGCGGTTCCCTCGGTATAGTTTATATTCGAAATACAAACACACCTCTTGTATCACAGGAGTAGCGTCGTGTTGTAATGCTGCGATTTGTATTGAGGTAATTACATTTTCTTTTGCATCGGTACGCAAATCACCTACAGGCAATTGCGACCCCGTTAGTATAACAGGTTTTCCTAAATTTTCTAACATAAAGCTTAAACCAGATGCTGTGTAACTCATCGTATCGCTTCCATGCAGTACCACAAAGCCATCAAAATGCTCGTAATTTACTTCTATAAGCTCGGCTATAGTTATCCAATTGTCTGGAGACATGTTACTCGAATCTATAGGCACTTCAAAAGCTACAGTTTCTATACTACAGTTTATTTGCCGCAACTCTGGCATATGTTGCAACAAGTGATTAAAATTAAAGGCTTGAAGGCTACCCGTCTCGGCATCCTTAATCATACCAATAGTACCACCTGTGTATATAAGTAAAATATTAGGTTGTAATGGTTTCATACTTTAAAAACAGCTTTAGAGTTTTCTGTCGTAAACTTGGCGATCTCATCTTGAGATGTGTTATATAGAAGTGCCAATTTCTCTAATACCTTAATAAGATAAGCACTTTCATTGCGTTTGCCCCTGTAAGGCACTGGAGCCAAGTAAGGCGCATCGGTTTCTAAAACAATATGTTCTAAAGGAATTTGTTCTAAAAAAGTATCTATTTTACCATTTTTAAAAGTTACCACCCCTCCTATACCTAACTTCATATTATACGATATAGCTTTATGCGCTTGTTCTAAAGTTCCTGTAAAACAATGAAAAATACCAAATAAATCATCTCCCTGTTCTAATTCTAATACCTCAAAAACGGCATCGAAAGCAGCTCTACAATGAATAACAATAGGCAATTTATAGGCTTTTGCCAATTGTATTTGTCTTCTAAAAGCGTCTTGCTGTATGCTAAGGGTAGAGGTATCCCAATACAAATCTATGCCTATTTCCCCAATTGCATAAAACTTACGCTGGGCCAGTAAAGTTTCCACATGTTTTAGTTCTTCTTCGTAATTGGCTTTAACATGGGTAGGATGTAACCCCGTCATTAAAAAGATGTGTTCTGGATAGGCTTGTTCTAAAGCAAACATCGCATCGGTATAAGATGCGTCTATGGCTGGAACAAAAAACCGTGTAACCCCTAAATCTATGGCGCGCTGTATAACCGCATCTCTATCGTCATCAAATGCTTCGCTATATAAATGGGTGTGTGTGTCTGTTAGTATCAAAATGATTTAAGGCTTTATAATTTGTCATGTAAAAGTAATTCATTTTATAAAATTATATTTGCACAAAATTAGATTGATGGAAACTTCTCTTCAAGCCTATCTTCTGGATAAAGGCTATGCTAAAATTAAGCTGCACTTAACAAAGACAAATCATTTTGAAATCAAAGCCTCTATAAATGATCAAAAAGGGCTTTTTATTTTAGATACGGGGGCTTCAAGCTCTTGTGTTGGTTTTGAAGGCATTTCTACATTTAATCTAAAGGTTAAAAACTCTAAAGTTTTAGCTGCTGGTGCGGGTGCTACAGATATGGTGACCAAAATATCGAACAAAAACAAATTTAAAATTGGGAAATGGCATCATGATAAAGTTGCTATTGTTTTATTTGATATGATGCATGTAAATACAGCTTTGACAAATCATAATTCAAAACCTGTAGATGGCATTATTGGCGCAGACATTTTAAAAAAAGGAAAAGCTGTTATAGATTATGAAAAAAAATATTTATATTTAAAATTGTGAGGTCTTTAAGAAGTCTTCTTTTTATTAATAGCAAACATCTCTTTTCCAAATGCACACATCTATAGTAATAGCAGATGACCATCCGCTAATGCTTCGTGGTTTAACCGATTTTTTAACCTCTAAAGGTTACGACATTCTTGGCAGCGCCAAAGACGGTAAAAGCGCTTACAATCTAATTGTAAAGCTCAAACCTAGTATTGCCATTCTTGATATTAGAATGCCTTATAAGACAGGCTTAGACATTGCTGAAGACGTTCAGAAAAATAATTTACCCACCAAAGTTATACTTATTACCTTCGATAAAGAAGAAGAGCTCTATGATAAAGCGCTTGAATTTGGCGTTTTTGGCTATATTCTTAAAGAATTTGCCATTGAAGAAATTGAAAATTGTATTGCTCAAGTTAAAAACAACACCCCTTATTTTAGTGAAGAGATTGCAGATTACCTCAATTACAATAGTAATAAAAAACCAAATGAGATTGCGCTTTTAACAAAGTCGGAATTAAAAATAGTTAAACTTATTTCTGAAACTAAAACATCTCATGAAATAGCAGAGTTACTTTCTATTTCGCCAAGGACTGTAGACAAGCATCGCAGCAATATCGTTTCTAAACTTTCACTTGATAATAAACCCACATCATTATCTATTTGGGCCAACCTTAACAAGGCTTTTTTACAAAATACGTAGAAGTACGTATTTCATAACTCTTTAATATCAATTAATTTTACCCTGCTATTAATTAGTTCTTAGGGAGAATTATTTAAAAAAGGCTCTGGGTTATTAACCTGGAGCTTTTTGTTTTTGCAGCTGCTAGTGCACAAGATTCCACCTCTGTTTTTAGCACCAAAAACACTTATAAGAAATTTTAAAACCCTTAGCTTTCAAACATTTAAAAACATCTATCACTCCAAAACATCCTTGCTTAACTTAAAATACGTACTTATACGTATTTCATAATTCGTAAAGCAATACTACATTTGTAATAGCTATTAATCAATTCTTATTAGAATAAACTATGAAACTCTAGACTTTTAATTTTTAATTGTTTAGAGTTTCTTTTTTTTTAAAAAACGAATTAAAACTATCATGAAAATTACAGATACACTAATAGATCGCTCTCTAGTATTTGGACTGGCAGTCATAGCAATTATCACCATTGCTATCAACATATATTTAGTTGTTGTTTAGTTTTTATTATTGCAATAAAAACTAAAACCCCGAAGCTCTTACACTTCGGGGTTTTGTATTTTAAATACGTTTCTTTGTTTCTGTTAATCTGCCAGAATGATTATTTTACTATCATTCATCTCAATTGTTCCAGAATTTATAGTTAAAGCATAGCCTTTATCTGTTTTTTCAAATTTAGAGGCTACAGCATCTTCTAAAGTAATGTTACCAGAAATTTTTATCTGTCCGTCTTTTAATAAAGATACAATAGCAGCGTGATTTTGAAGCATTTCAAACTCTCCATTGACTCCTGGTACTGTTACTGAATCTACATCGCCACTAAATAACGTCGCTTCTGGTGATACAATCTCTAAATACATATTTCTCTTTATTATACGTTATTGCAAATAAGCTTGTAAACTCTAAACTTTTTAAGCCTCTGCAAGCATTTTTTCTCCAGCTTCAATAGCTTCTTCGATCGTTCCTTTAAGGTTAAATGCTGCTTCTGGTAAGTGATCTAATTCACCATCCATAA
>CAZLTR010000288.1:0-4034 GCA_964562415.1 uncultured Hyunsoonleella sp.
TTCTTGTAGAGGAACAAATAGATACAAATACGTACCAATTTTCTGCGCGAATGGAGGTCGATTATATTAATGAAACCTACAAGCTTAATTTACCTGAAGATGAAACCTACGAAACTTTAGGCGGCCTAATTGTGAACTACACCGAAGAAATTCCTAAGCAAAGCGAAGTGATTACTATAGATACATTTCAATTTGTAATTTTAGAAGTTTCAAATACCAAAATAGACTTGGTAGAAATAAAACTTATTGAAGAAGATTAACATTTTACAACTAACTTGTAGAATCTTACACAATATATTGCTTAGTTCTCCTTTTATTATTAAACATAAAATGGTATTTTCGCGCACGATATTTTTGTCAAAACGCATGTTTAAAGGCATTTATTTAAATGGCACTCGCGTTTTTTAGGCAAATACAGTAACAATAGACCTTTAAAAGGTTTAAAATTTTTAATAGCACATGGCAGTTTTAAATAAAATTAGACAACGTTCTTTATTTCTAATCCTCATTATTGCATTAGCATTATTCTCTTTTGTATTAGCAGATTTGTTTAGAAATAGTGATGCATTAACGGCACGATCTCAAAACACAGTGGCGACCATTAATGGTAAAGATATTTCTAGAGAAGATTTTCTTCAAAAAGTGGAAAATATGCAACGCCAAATGGGGCCAAATGCAACCAATACACAAGTGATGAATCGTGTGTGGGATGCCGAGGTAAGACAAGCGGTTTTAGCTGTTGAGTATGATAAATTAGGAATCACTATAGAAAAAGACCAAATGCGCGATTTGTTAAAAACCGCATTATCTAGCAGTCCAGAATTTTTAAACGAAGCAGGTGTGTTCGATGAAGGCAAGATGAACGAATATATTGCCAATTTAAAAAACACCTCAGAGCAGGCTTATGCAAATTGGATCGATTACGAAAACAATGTTGCTGCTAATGCATTGCAACAAAACTATTTTAATCTTGTAAAAGCAGGACTAGTAGGCACACTTAGCGAAGGTGAATTAGAGCATAAATTACAAGGTAATAAAGTAGACATTAAGTTTGTGCAAATGCCGTATTCTAAAATAGCAGATAGTACAATAGAGGTTAGTAAATCGGATATTAGTGCCTACATAAATGCCCACCAAAAGGAATTTGAGGTCGAAGCCGCTACAGATATCAAATACGTAGAATTTAAAGAAGTAGCAACCGTTGCAGACGAAAATGCAATAAAAGCTGCTTTAGAGAATTTCAAAAAAGGAACAGTAGAGTATGTAAATGGTAGAACAGATACTATTAAGCCTTTTGCACAAGTTAAAGCTCATGAAACATACATCAACAGTATTGCCGATTCGGATATTAAATTCGAGGACCGCTTTGTGTTTAAATCGAGTTTGCCAAAAGTAGCAGCAGATACACTCTACAATTTAGAAGAAGGTAGTGTTTATGGACCTTATAAAGATAATGGGTTCTTTAAAATGACAAAAGTTATTGCAGTGAAGCAACTTCCAGATTCTGCTAAAGTAAGACATATATTGATCCCTTATGTAGGGTCTAGATCGGCGAAGCCAGAGGTAAAGCAAACCGAAGCGCAAGCAAAAGTAACAGCAGACAGCTTGTTAACCATTTTAAAGAAAGACAGCTCTAAGTTTCCAGAATTTGTAAAACAATTTTCTTCAGACCAAGGGAGTGTAGAAAAAGAAGGACGTTACGATTGGCATCCTTATGGAACTATGGTACCAGAGTTCAATGAATTTGAATTTGAAGGTAAAGTAGGTGATATGGCTGTAGTAAAAACAATTTTTGGATTTCATATTGTAGAAATAGAAGGGCAAAAAGAAAAATCTAAAGCTGTTAAAATAGGAACTATTGCTAGAAAAATAGAGCCTTCTCAACAAACCATAGATGCGATATTTAGAGATGCTTCTAACTTTGAAATAGCAGCACAGAACAAAGATTTTGAAGCCACTGCTAAAGAGAAAAATTATACAGTACGTCCTGTAAATGGTATTAAAGCTTTAGATGAAAATATACCTGGCTTAGGGAACCAAAGACCAATTGTACGTTGGGCATTTGGAGAAGAAGCAACCATTGGCGCTATAAAACGTTTTACGATCCCTAATGGGTATGCCATTGCGCAGTTGGTAGCAAAGCATGATAAAGGCCTAATGTCTGTAGAAGATGCCTCTGCTACAGTATTGCCAAAAATAAGGAAAGAACGTAAAGCAGAGCTTATCAAAGCACGTGTGTCTGCATCATCAAGCTTAGAAGATATCGCCTCTGCAGAAGGTACTACGGTAAGAACAGCATCTGCCATTAATATGAAAAATCCAACCATTTCTGGTGCAGGTAGAGAACCTTTAGTCGTTGGTGCGGCTTTTGCTTTAAACGAAGGTGAAACATCTCCGCTAATTGCTGGTGAAAAGGGGGTGTATAAAATTGAGGTTACTAAAGTTACACCAGCTGTAGCGCTTGAGAATTACCAATCTTATGCCAACCAAGTAGAGACTAAAAAATCTAGTGTGGTAAATTCAAAATTATACGGGGCTTTAAAAGATGCGGCAGATATTGAAGACAACAGAGTAAAACTTCAAATTCAATAGAATTTTAGAAATAATATTATATTATATGTAAAGCCTCAGTTGTTAAAACTGAGGCTTTTATTTTTAGCTTAAAATAGAAGAATTGAATTGAAACCTTGTCTTAAAGGTTGGTTTATAAAGGTTTAAGTGTTTGTTAAATTAGGCGTTAGGTCTAAGAAACGTTACAAAAATGTCTTTATAAAACCATAGTCGTGTAAGGAATGACAGTAGAGAAGCCTTTTGCTTTAAAATAAGAGCTAGGGTCTGTGTCACAGCTTGCTAATATAAAATCACCTCCCCAAGCACCTAAACTTTTAATAGTGCCCTTAAAATCTTTAAAATAGCGAGATGCTACGGTGTCTTGTTGGGTAAGTTGCGCGATAATCGTTTCGTGTGTGTGTATTAAGGTATTGAAGGCATTTAAGTCTTTACAAGCAAGCATTGCTTCGCTTATAGCACTAATCTCGGTAAGTGCAGTTCCTAGATGCCCTTTTAAGGCCTTGTAGCGAGCGATGCCTTCTCTGCTATTTTGTTTTGTATTGAGATATACAAAATAGAGGTGATCTTTAAACTCAGGATTAAATTTCACAGCAGTTGCGACAGGATTTTGGGTCTCAATTTGATAATGAATTGGGGTGTGGTGCTGTGCACAAGCAATATCATAACCACTACCTCCAAATGTAAGATTTAATAGGGCATAAGGGTTTATATTAGCCCATTGCGAGAGGTTATAAATAAGTGTAGACGATGTCCCCAAACCCCAATGTCTAGGGAATTCTAAATGCGTTTCTATACGAACACCATGAGCGGAATTGAGAAATTTAGGATTTAATTGTTGAGCGGCAGCTAAAATTTGAAGTAATCGCAAGGAAGGGGTTTTGGGATCTAGAGTGTTTAAATTTGTGTTTTGTAACCTATCTAGTGTAATTTCGTCTTCAAACCATAGTTGTCCTTGTTCATCGAAACTGCGCCATGAAACGAGAGGAGCCTCCTGAGGGTTAACTTTTAAGGACTGGCCTTGGGCTGTTGGTACCGCTAGGGCAAGTGCCCCATCTAAAACCACATACTCTCCTGTTAATAATAGTTTACCGTTACTTCTATAGTGTTGCAAGCTGATATCGAGTTTAAAATTTTATGAAACAGATGGAGCTCTTAAATTTTTTAACGCCTCAACCACAGCATTATGCGTTACCGTAGTGTCTTTAAAATGAGCAGTTAACGCTATTTTTTCTTTATTACTGGCTTCAAATTGATTTAAAATATTCATTAAGTGCATTTTCATATGGCCTTGTTGAATGCCAGTTGTGGTTAAAGAGCGTAAAGCTGCGAAATTTTGAGCTAATCCAGCAACGGCGACAATTTGCATAAGGTCTTTAGCCGAAGGGTTAGCTATAAGTTCTAAGGCTAACTTCACTAAAGGATGCAAACCTGTAAGACCACCTACAGTTCCTAAGTCTAAAGGG
>CAZLTR010000289.1:0-4029 GCA_964562415.1 uncultured Hyunsoonleella sp.
AAAAAAAGTAACGAAATAGGGGTGAATTTCAGCCATTTTTCAGGAAATAGAAAACGTCAAGATGAGTTCATTATGCTAATACAGATGTAGAAAAATACCATCTATAACTTTAAATAAGTTTAATACTACTTATACACTTTTAACTTTAATATGGTAATATTATTTGTATACATAAAAAAAATAAGAGTCAAGACCAACAAAGAAAGTGAGACTCCTGTTTAACGAGCAAGATTTTGAAGGCACCACGATTTATAAAACCAAACGTAAGATAATTGTGAAGCTTATAGCAGAGAAATTGCATTACCATCAAGAAAATTAAAAGTACGAGAACAGTGCTACTGTTTTAGAGCGTCTTTTTTTAGGCATAACCAAAAGGTTTTTGGAATTTAGCGTTATGACTAGCCAAATATATGATTTTGAGTATGAACTTTATACAGTCACGATTTGTAGAAAAAAGTTTCAAAAATAATATGTATTTACAACATCTGCGCAGGTGATAATCAACGTATATTTATTGGATAATTAATCTGCAAAAATAAATCTCACTATATGTCATTTCTTGCCAAATTAAAAGTAGATAACTTAGAATACAATGTTATGGAAGCCGATTATACCATCACTCAAGAAGATGATGGTACAGGGCAGCCCACCGCTAAAACTGCAGGGGGTAAAATCGCATTAAAAATAGAATCTAAAAAGGAGACAGAGCTTTTAGACTGGGCTATTTCTAATAGTGCCCGTAAAGATGGCGAACTTATTCTTTACAATAGAGACAGTGTATCAACCTTTAGAAAAATAGCCTTTAAAGACGCCTTCTGTTTAAAATATAGAGAGGCATTCAACCATAATAATACCGAACCTTTATTTACAGAACTTATCATTGCTGCTAAGATTTTAGACATTAAGGGCTCTAAGTTTAAAAACGACTGGCACTAAAATTTAAGAACACCATTGCACGCTTTTTTTATAAAAGTGATTTCCCATAAATTCCTAAAGCTTGCAGGGCGTTTCTAAAACAACTCTTGTAGGCTTTACTTTTATACAAATACCGCATAGACTATGTCATTACAAACCGAATTGCAAATAGCCATAAGTGGCACCATTTTTAAGGTTATAGAAACTTTTTCTTTAAAAGAACAGGTAGGACAACACGCCCTATTTAAAGCCACCGTACGAGGCAATGCTGTAGAACAGCACTTAGAAGGCGATACTATACTAGAGCGTTCTAAAGCATTTTTGGGCGAGCGTTTTGTGTTCGAAATTAATGATGTTGGTGGTATAGGCCGTACCATGATTTCTTTTGAAGGTAAGGTGACTCAGGTTAAAGGTAAAAAGGGCAACGATTATAGCGGCTTAGGCGATTTTATAGAATTTACAGGCATGAGTAATAGCATCCTGTTGGACGATGGCCCGCATATGGACAGCTATTTAGGACGTTCCCTGTCGGATATTATAGACAATGCTACCCAGCGCTATTATGCCCAAGAGGCAAAGCCCGTCATACAACCAGAGCAAGACTCCATTTTGGCTTATTCTGTACAGCACAACCAAAGCACCTTTGGGTATTTGCAATACCTTGCTGCTACCCAAGGCGAATACCAGCTTTACAGTAAAAACAAACTCTATTTTGGTAAGCCCAATTTGGGCGACCCAGTAACGCTACGCTATGGGGTTGACTTAAAGGATTTCAGTCTAGGTTTAAGCACAGTGCCCTTACAGTTTAATTATTTTAGCAACGATTACACTAGCGAAAGCGTGGTGAAAGTCTCTAGTAAGACGGCACAAACTAATGCTCGAGGGTATACGGCCAGTGCTACAGTGGCAAGTCAAAAGCTGTTTCCAACCAGTGATCACCAACAAGTATATTATGGCTTTGAGAGCAACAGGTTACAACAGCAATTAGATACAGCAGTAACCTTACAAAAAAAATTAGCAGAACAGCAGCAAGTCAGCCTAGTAGGCGAAAGTACCAATACAGGGGTCACCTTGGGGAAAATTATAAAGATAAAAAGCAAAGCAGGCAGTTTTGGCAGTTACAGAGTTACTCAGGTAAGCCACAGCTACCGTCGTGGTGGTACTTATAGTAACAGTTTTGTAGCTGTGCCTTTAGAGATCGACATCTACCCTTTAACCAATGTAGGTGCCATGCACAGTTCGCATCCACAAGTAGCAGTCGTAAAAGATACCAAAGACCCAGAGGGTATGAGCCGCATACAAGTGCAGTTTGCTTGGCAAAAACCAGTAGCAGAAACCACACCGTGGATACGGGTAGCCACGCCTTACGCAGGAGGTGATCGCGGGTTTCATTTTATACCAGAAGTAGGCGATGAGGTGCTTGTAGGCTTCGAGAATGGTGATGTAGAACGGCCCTATATGCAAGCCGCACTCTACACAGGAGTAAACAAACACAATGCATGGCAAAGCGAAACCAATGACTTTAAAGGCTTTCAAACCCGTAGCGGAAACCAAGTGCTGCTCAATGACGATAATGGCAGCGTCACCATAGCCGACCCTAGCGGTAATGTGGTTGTAATGCAAGGCAATGGCGAAATTATCATACAAGCGCCCAATAAACTCACTCTAGCCTCTAAAGACATTGCTATTTTAGGCTCTAATAGCATTAATATACACGCTTTGCCCAATGACGAAGGTGGTAACGGCACAATGAGCATCTATGCCCAACGCGATTTAGGCATAGAAACCGCAGACGAAGGTATCGGTATAAAAGCCAATACAGATGTGACCATAACTAGTGAAACTGCAAGTGCTAATTTAAATGCTAAAACCGATACAAATCTTAAAGGCAATACAAGCGTAAATATAGATGGCGATGCTGTACATTTAACAGGTGGACGCCAAATTAAGATAGAATCTTCAGACACCGATATTCTCTAATCGTCTAAAACGTAGATACTATGCCACATGATTTAGAATATGTTGTTAAAGATGCTCTCATGATGTGCGATAAAGGCGCTTTACCTGCACCATTTACCCCCACATCTAATACGCACGTAAAAATTAATGGCTGCTTGGTTACCACCAAAGCAGACAAGGCCCCTATGACAAATATTCCGTCTTTTGGAGCCTGTTCTGTAAAAAATGGAAGCCCCTGTACGCCTGCCCCCATAGCCTGGACAGATACCTATAAAGTAAAGGTAAAAGGCCAAGAAACCATTCTCTTTAAAAGTAAAATGCCTTGCGGTACAGGAGGTAAAATAGAATTTATTACCAGCGGGCAAGTCCCAATACCCCCCGAGGAGTACGATAAACTCATGGAAGAACATGGGGAAGACGACGATAGCGGTTGGGGCTGGTGGGACACCGCAGAACTTATACCCGTTGTAGGTAATATTATTGGTATGGTACGAGAAGGTGCAAAAGGCAACTGGGGTATGGTTGCCCTTAATGCAGGCTTCTTGGTATTAGATATTGTTACCTTAGGTACAGCATCTGTAGGTACAGCAGCAGCCAAAGGCGCCATAAAAGGCGGCTTAAAAGTAGCTGCTAAAAAAACAGCACAAAAAGCCTTAAGTACTGCGGCCAAATTAGGTACAAAACAAGGTATGAAACAAGTTGGCAAAGGTTTTGCCAAAGCCGCTTCTAAAATGATAGATAATATAACTAATAAGGTTTGTGTTACCGCTTGTTTTATAGAAGGAACACTTGTAGTTACTAAAAGGGGAAAGATAAAAATTGAACATATTGCTGTTGGAGACAAAGTACTAGCTTATAATGAAGATACTTGTGAAAATGAATATCAGGAAGTTACAAATACAATAGTAAATAAAGTTGATTACATATTAAAACTTAAATTTCATAATGAAGAAATAATTACCACGGACATTCATCCTTTTTATGTTAATAAAAAATGGGTTTTAGCTGAAAATCTTCAAATTGGTAATATGGTCAAAACTGAAAATGGAAGGTTAAAGAAAATTCTTAGTATAGAAAAGGAAGAACAAATAGATACTATTGTATATAATTTAGAAATTAATAATTTACATAATTTTTATGTAGGTGAAGATGGTG
>CAZLTR010000290.1:0-3972 GCA_964562415.1 uncultured Hyunsoonleella sp.
ATGGAATTATAGCTACTTGAATTAAACTTTAGTGGAATTATGCCAGCGCGCCAACTTTCTTGATTTTAGCTTCAGCCACTGGCTAAACCTAAAATACAAAATGTACTATAATTTATATTATGTAAAATAGAATTTTTTAACACCACTATTCTATAATCTTAATACCATTGCAACTATGTTCTATCTAATTTTATGATTTTTATCTAATAATCAGGAAATCCTTCAAAATTACAACACCTACTATTTACCGCTTAAAGAAACGCCACTGAAATAAATTTATGTAATTTTAAAAACGATTTCACATCTAAAAAAGACAAACTATCATTATGGTTAAAAACGTTTACGGCAATCCATTAATTCCCTGTTGTACAGCCCCAATGACGGGGTATTTTAGAGATGGCTTATGCCGAACCATGCCCGAAGACACAGGAACACATGTGGTATGTGCGCTAATTACCGAGGCATTTTTAAACTATACCAAATCTAAAGGCAACGATTTAAGCACGCCTAAACCAGAATGGCAGTTCCCAGGGCTTAAAGCTGGCGATAAATGGTGTTTATGCGTAACCCGCTGGTTAGAGGCCGAAAACGCAGGTGTTGCGCCTAAAATAGATTTAAATGCGACGCATATCAAAGCTTTAGAATTTACACCTTTAGAGCTTTTAGAAGCTTACGCAATTTAATAAATGGCATACTATCGTAGCGTATCAAGCGTTTTTTATACATTAAACGCCTTAATCGTAATTCCTAATACTTTCATTTTAAACAGTAAAATACAAGAAATTATAATTCGTGTAGACGAGGCGAAACGGAGTCGTTTTTTAATGTTTAATTCGGTATTTTTGCTAACCTTTAATCTAAGTTATGTCGTGTAAAACCATAATAGGCGATTACATGATACAGATTAAATTATAAAAAATATCTAAATTACAATTGACATAAAGCGAAAAGATAATTGATAATGAAAGAAACCCCATTAGCAAGAGTTCATGAAGCATTAGGTGCCAAAATGGTACCCTTTGCAGGATTTAATATGCCTGTACAATACGAAGGCGTCTCTATAGAGCATAAAACTGTAAGAGAAGCTGTAGGCGTTTTTGATGTGTCCCATATGGGTGAATTTCTTGTAGAAGGACCGCATGCCTTAGAGTTGATACAACGTGTCTCCAGTAACGATGCCTCTAAACTTAGTGTTGGTAAGGCACAATACAGTTGCTTGCCTAATGCTACTGGTGGTATTATAGACGATTTAATTATTTACCGCGTAAAAGAAGAAACCTACCTTTTGGTGGTTAATGCCAGTAATATAGAAAAAGACTGGGACTGGATTAGTGCACATAACACCAATGGCGCTACCCTTCGCAATTTAAGCGATGCCTATGCCCTACTAGCCATTCAAGGCCCTAAAGCCATAGCAGCCATGCAAGCTTTAACCTCGCAAGACCTAACCACTATTCCGTATTACAGTTTTGTAGTGGGCGATTTTGCTGGTATTCCGCATGTCATCATTTCAGCAACAGGTTATACAGGCAGCGGTGGCTTCGAAATTTACTGTAAAAACACAGAGGTGCAGCAAATTTGGGAAGCCGTTCTAGAAGCAGGAACAGATTTTGGCATTAAACCTATTGGTTTAGCCGCCCGAGACACCCTGCGTTTAGAAATGGGCTACTGTTTGTACGGAAACGATATAGACGACACCACCTCCCCTTTGGAAGCTGGTTTAGGGTGGATTACAAAATTCACCAAAACGTTCACGAATTCAGAGGCTTTAAAGCAAGAAAAAGCAAAGGGTATAACGCAACAGTTGGTAGGGTTTAAATTAGATGAACGTGGCATACCACGTCACGGTTATGCCATTACGACTACCGAAGGTACAGTTATAGGAAGGGTAACTTCTGGCACCATGTCTCCCTGTTTAGAAAAAGGTATTGGAATGGGCTATGTCCCTACGGCTTATGCTAAAGCTGGTTCGAAAATTTGTATTCAAATTCGAAAAAAACAAGTTCCTGCCACTATCGTAAAACTTCCATTTTACAAACAATAACCAATGGATTACCAAGCAATTTTAGAAAACATACACCAGCAAGTCATTGCCACAAAAGACAAAGGCACACCTGCTGCTTATATTCCCGAATTGGCACATATAGATGTGAACAATTTTGGCTTGTATCTACAAAACAATACAGGCGACGTATACGGTGTTGGAAAATACGACACCAAATTCTCTATTCAAAGTATTTCTAAAGCACTCGCACTTGCCTTAGCGTCTTCGTTTGATACTATCGATATCTTACAACGGGTAGATGTAGAGCCTTCGGGGCATCCCTTTAACCAATTAGCGCTTATTGAAATAGAAAATGGCATTCCTAGAAATCCTTTTATAAATTCTGGAGCTATTGTAATTGCCGATATATTAGTATCTCAATTGGAAGATCCTAAAGCCGATTTCCTTAATTATGTACGCGATATAACGGGAGATACCAGTATTGCCTACGATTTAAACGTAGCAGCATCTGAAAAAGCAACAGGACATAAAAATTTTGCAGCAGCGCACCTTTTAAAATCGTTTGGGAATCTACATAATGATGTCGATACTGTTTTAGATTTTTACTTTCACCAATGTGCCTTACACATGTCTTGTGCACAAATAGCTAAAGCCTTCCATTTATTTGCCAACAGAGGCAAATGCCAAGTCAATAAATTACGTCTCACAGAACAAAAAGTAAAACGTATTAATGCGATTATGCTAACCTGTGGTTTTTATGATGAAGCGGGCGAATTTGCTTTTGAAGTAGGCTTACCAGGCAAAAGTGGCGTTGGCGGTGGTATCGTAGCGCTTTTACCAGACAATTTTGTGATTTCGGTATGGGCACCTGGGCTTAACAAACGCGGCAATTCTAAACTGGGCATGTTCGCTTTAGAACAATTTACAACCCAAACCCAATTATCTATTTTTTAAGCATATTGCTTTAGGCAGTAGCATATGAAAACAGTACAAAACAAGCATAGAATCTTAATACTTGGCGGTAGTGGCTTTTTAGGAGGTGCCATTTACAAGGAACTCTGTGCTTATTTTAAAACCTTTGCGACCTATTGCACCCCTAATTCGAATTTAGACAACAATCATCAGTTTTTCGAATACAATTTCGAAGAGGACGATATTTACGATATTTTAGCCTTTATCAAACCCAGCATCATCATTTCTTCACTTAGAGGTGATTTTTCAAAACAGGTCCTACTCCACCAGCATTTAACAGAATACGTTTATAATCATGAGGTGAAACTTTTATTTTTATCCTCTGCCAATGTCTTCGATGCCTACAGTAAATTCCCCAGCTATGAGGAAGATAAAACCTTAAGTAATAGTGTTTTTGGGCATTTTAAAATTAAAATTGAAAACATGCTCCTGCGCCTCCCTAAAACGAAGGTCGCCATTTTACGCTTGCCTATGGTTTTTGGAAGTCAGTCGCCAAGAATCCAGGAAATCACCCAACACATTAAGGAAGGTAACCCTGTGGAAATCTTTCCTAATTTAATCATGAATGTGGCTATAGATTCTAAAGTTACACAGCAAATTCATTACATCATTAACCGTAATAAATACGGTGTTTTCCATTTGGGGACTACCGATTTGATCCATCATGATGACTTTATAAAAGACATGGTGCGCCACCTTATGTTAGACCATAACGTACAGTACAAAAGAGTCTACACCACCAACGACGAGCGCTATTTGGCCGTATTGCCCAAGTTTAATCCGCTTCCCAAACACCTAAACTACCAAAGCAGCTTTGTGTTAAAAGACGTGCAACTGCCTTAACACCAACATATAAAAAATCGCTAGTTCGTTTTAAACACACAACAGTAATTTACTATGAACTCATCTTGATTTTTTGTTTTTAACCGAAAATGAGTTAAAATTTAACCCGAATTATGCGATAGAACATTGTCGTGAAGCTTTGAGATACCATA
>CAZLTR010000291.1:0-3586 GCA_964562415.1 uncultured Hyunsoonleella sp.
GTGCGCCTGCATCTTCGTTTATGGTTTCATCTGCTCCTGCAGTGAAGCTCGGTTCGTCGTTTACAGGATTCACCGTAATATCGAATGTTTGGGTCGCAAAGGTATCGTCGCCACCATTGGCTGTACCACCGTTATCAGTTAGCACCACACTAACAGTAGCCGATCCACTAGCATCAGCAGCAGGGGTATAAGTTAAGTTACCACTGGCATCGATAGCTGGCTGTGTGCTAAAAAGTGCATTATTATCATTGGTCAACGCAAAACTAAGTGTTTGGGCATTTTCATTTGTAGCACCAGCGTTTATACTTGTAGCCCATCCGTTCTCCGTTTGTGCGCCTGCATCTTCGTTTATGGTTTCATCTGCTCCTGCAGTGAAACTCGGTTCATCGTTTACAGGATTCACCGTAATGGTGAATTGCTGGGTCGCAAAAGTATCGTCGCCACCATTTGCCGTGCCACCATTATCAGTTAGCACCACACTAACAGTAGCCGATCCACTAGCATCAGCAGCTGGAGTATAAGTGAGGTTACCACTGGCATCGATAGCTGGTTGTGTGCTAAAAAGTGCATTATTATCGTTGGTAACCCCAAAACTCAAGGTTTGTTCACTTTCGTTAGTAGCTCCAGCGCTAATGGACGTAGCCCAAGCATTCTCTGTTTGCGCGCCTGCATCTTCATTTACCGTTTCATTAGCGCCTGCGGTAAAACTTGGTTCGTCGTTTACAGCCGTGATATTAAACGTTAAGGATATCAAGTTGGAATCGTCTTCACCATCATTGGCTACAAATGAAATTCCACCAGCATTAACACCATTAACATCTGCCGTAGGTGTAAATGTGGCTGCATCTAGGGCCGCATTGATATTAGCCAAAGTACCTGCTGCCGAAAACAATGAAGATCCATTGCCATCGCCACCAAAGGTAATCCCTGCTGTTCCCAAATTTAGAGTACCTCCCGTGATTACAAACGAAACGGTTTGGTCATCACCATCGGCATCGCTTACTTGAATATCATCTTCCAAGGCTACATTTGTAGCGTCTTCTAGAACCGTTGGTGTACTTGGTGTTGTAGCTACAGGAGCAGTGTTGCTCGCTACAGCAGTATTCCATAATACACTATCTATACCAGCAACACCAAAACTACCGTCACCACTAGTTTCGGTAACCACTATAGTGTCTACATTTTCAAAATCAGAATTAGAAGATACATCAATTGGGTTTATAGGATTCTCATTAACAACTGTACTAACACTCCCTGTCGAAACGTTATCTCTGAAACCTTCAACCACTACAGTTTCGGGTATTGCAAAACCAGCAAAATCATAAACAAATGTTAGACCATCAAAATCAAACTCAGATCCATCTGCTGTAGTTATCCTAATTTCGGAAACGTTAGTACCATTAGAAGATATATAACCCGATGGAGGAGTTCCCGATGCTATATTGTATGTTGTTCTGTATTCGAAACCAGCAGCTGTTCCTGATGTGGACGTAAAATCGAATTCTACTCCGTTATTTGTCAAACTAAAGTCACCTAAGCTTTGTGCATTCATATAGGATTGGTCATCAAATGAAATGGTGTTTTGAGCACTAAAAATTAATGGTACTAGAGAGCATACCATTACCAGAAGTATATTTTTAAATTTGTATTGATCGTGTAATTTTTTCTTCATAAGGTTTGTATTGGTTAAAGTTTTAATAAAAGTAACCTAAATTTAGGTTACTTTTATTAAATAATAGCAATTTCATAAGAATTAGCTTCTAGAAGGAAATATACCTTGTAATGCTATTATATAATTTACTGTTAAATATGGCGCCATATTTTGATGCGACTGTGTTCCTCCTGTATTACCTACAGTAACATTTACATTATTTGCTTTCATATTTACATTGCTAGCACCATCTGTATAAATGTTTGTTCCTGGTTGAGGCGCTCCAAAACTAGCTTCGGTTGGATTGAAAGAATTTGCAAAATTTGGCGGTGCAAAAGATGCTGTTACAGTACCAGCTGCGGCATGGTTATGTGATGGAATTTGAGTTACATTTAAAGTTACAGTTTCTACACCGCCTCTAGAGCCTAGTCGTCTATTTGAAAGGCCATCACCACGTCCTGCATGTATAGGCGCTCTACCTCTTAAATCGGGCAAGGCAAATGAAGTACGACCGTCTCCGCCATAGATGGTACCTAAAAGGGAAAATAAGGCCGTATTTTGAGATATAGACAGTATTTGACCATCACATAAAGCCCAGCCTCTAGGAGCAAAGTTACCTGCAAACATTCTAATTTCTCCAAGGAAAGGTTCTTGAGCAGTTGTAGTATTAGAAAATGCTAAACTTACTAATAACGTTAATAATAAAGTTAATTTTTTCATAATTAATTAAAATTTGATTGGTTATTCTTAAATATACGCAAATAAAGCTACAAAATGTTAATAAAATTAACATTTCACCATGAGACCCTATATTAGGGTTATAAAGCCTACAGTTTATACCATAAAAAAAGCGAGCTATATAAGCTCGCTTTTTAAATTATAAGATAACACCTTACCTATTTTAATTTCTTTTTAACTTCTACTTCATGGAAGGCTTCTATAATATCACCCTCTTTAATGTCGTTATAGCCTTTAACTTGCATACCACAATCGTAGCCTTTAGACACTTCTTTAACATCGTCTTTAAAACGTTTTAATGAGGCTAATTCTCCAGTGTGTACCACCACACCATCTCTAATTAAACGGATTCCAGAATTTCTAAAGATTTTACCATTAGTCACCATACATCCTGCGATGCTTCCAATTTTAGAGACTTTAAAGATTTCTCTAATCTCTGCAGTACCTGTAATCTCTTCTTTAAGCTCTGGAGACAACATGCCTTCCATAGCGTCTTTGAGATCGTTTATAGCATCGTAGATGATAGAATAAGTTCTGATATCGATTTCTTCTTTATCGGCAATATCTCTAGCATTACCAACTGGTCTTACATTAAACCCTACGATAATAGCATCGGATGCAGAAGCGAGTAATACATCACTTTCGGTAATAGCACCAACACCTTTGTGAAGAATGTTCACTTGAATTTCCTCTGTAGATAGTTTCTGGAACGAATCGGTTAAGGCTTCTACAGAACCATCCACATCACCTTTAAGTATGATATTTAGCTCTTGGAAGTCTCCTAAAGCGATACGACGTCCTATTTCGTCTAAGGTAATATGACGCTGTGTTCTTACCGATTGCTCACGTTGTAATTGCGAACGCTTGGTCGCTATTTGCTTGGCCTCACGCTCGTCTTCGAAGACATTAAACTTATCACCTGCTTGTGGTGCTCCATCTAAACCAAGTATTGATACTGGTGTGGATGGACCAGCTTCTTTAAGGTCTTTACCTCGCTCATCATGCATGGCTTTTACCTTACCACTGTGTTGTCCTGCCAATACATAGTCCCCTACTTTAAGTGTACCTGCTTGTACTAATATAGTAGACACATACCCTCTACCTTTATCTAAGTAAGCTTCTACTACAGTTCCTACTGCGGCTTTCTTAGGATTGGCTTTCAATTCTAACAGTTCAGCTTCTAATAATACTTTTTCT
>CAZLTR010000291.1:3605-3912 GCA_964562415.1 uncultured Hyunsoonleella sp.
CAATCTTCAACTAAAAGATTCATATTAGCTAAACCTTCTTTAATCTTTTCAGGATTAGCATCTGGTTTATCTATTTTATTGATCGCAAATACAATTGGTACCCCTGCAGCTTGCGCATGGGAAATCGCTTCTTTAGTTTGCGGCATGATGTCGTCATCTGCTGCAGACACAATAATAGCAATATCTGTAACTTGTGCCCCACGTGCACGCATCGCGGTAAAAGCTTCGTGACCTGGTGTATCTAAAAATGCCATTTTTTGACCACTGTCTAAGGTTACCCCATAAGCTCCAATGTGCTGCGTAATAC
>CAZLTR010000292.1:0-3897 GCA_964562415.1 uncultured Hyunsoonleella sp.
TATTAATGAAGCCATGGATAATCAATTGGCACTTAATGCCTCAAGCTATTTAGGCGGCATAGGGTATGGTACAGCAGCATATGCTTATACTTATGATAGACGCTTGCAAACCTTCCACGCTGGTGTGACCTATATTAATTATGGTACGTTTGATGGTTTTGATGAAAATGGAGTGTCTACAGGCGATTTCTCGGCAAACGAAACAGCTTTATCCTTAGGATATGCTTTACAAATAGGAGTTTCTAATTTTTATTTTGGAACTAATATTAAAGTTATAACCTCTAAATTAGAACAGTATTCGTCTTTAGGAGCCGCAGCAGATATGGGTTTATTATATAATGATAAAGCTATCGATTTTCAGGCAACCCTAGTGGTTCGAAATTTAGGGACGCAGCTTACTACTTTTGCTGGGACTAATGAGCCTTTGCCTTTTGAGATTGGCTTTGGGATGTCTCAAACGTTACAACACGTTCCTATTCGTTGGCATTTTACCTTAGAAAATCTACAAGAATGGCCCATAGCCCGTCCTAATCCTGCTCGAATTACAAGCGATTTAGAAGGGAACACCTCTTCTGAAACGATTGGGTTTATAGGGCAAGTGATTCGCCATACTATTATAGGTGCCGAATTATTTCCTGAAGGTGGTTTTAATATTCGTTTGGGCTATAATTTTAGAAGAGCCGATGAACTACGAATTTTAGAACAACGCAATTTTTCTGGATTATCTGTAGGGTTTTCTATGAAATTAAAGAAGATGCGTTTTAGCTATACACATGCCAAATATGCAAGTGCTGCCAATGCCAATTTCTTTGGGTTACTTATAGATCTTAAAAAGTAATACAACATGCATTTTAATAATTACGGGCATGAGACTTTAAACTTTAGGTTACATTAACTATTTTTACCTTTTCTAAATTCGATCATGTCAAAAATTACCATAGCCATTGATGGATTCTCTTCTACAGGGAAGAGTACTGTAGCGAAACAAATAGCGAAACATCTAGGTTACGTTTATGTAGATTCTGGAGCCATGTATAGAGCCGTTACGCTATACGCTATCTCTAACGGACTTATTTCTAAAACCCAATTTAATGCAGAACTGTTGGTGGCGCATTTAAGTAAAATAGATGTTAGTTTTAGATTTAATCCAACATTAGGTTATGGTGAAGTACATCTTAATGGAGAAAATGTAGAGCAGCGCATACGTACTTTAGAAGTGTCTGGATTTGTGAGTAAAGTAGCTGCCATATCCGAAGTCCGTTCTAAGCTCGTATCTATTCAAAAACGATTAGGCATTCATAAAGGCGTTGTTATGGACGGCAGAGATATAGGTACTGTGGTGTTTCCTAATGCAGAGCTCAAACTTTTTATGGTGGCGTCTGCAGAAAAACGAGCGTCTCGTCGTTTTAAAGAACTTATAGATCGAGGAGATAACATTACTTATGAGGCTGTACTTAAAAATGTAACCGAACGTGATTATATAGATACCCATCGAGAAGATTCGCCTTTGGTTAAAGCTAAAGATGCTATAGAGATCGATAATTCAAACATGACTATAGCCTCTCAATTGCAGCATATCTTGGGACTTGTAGATGTCATTTTGGGTAAATTACATTAATTTTAAGAGAATTTTATTCAAAATGTTAAAATTTTGATTTATTTTTAAATAATTGATTTTCAGTATATTAAATTGTTTTATTTGAGTTTTAAGTGCTGTGGTGCTGTTTCATTTTGATAGTTTTCTTAAAATATAGCGACTTATATTAACATATAAACTAAAGCAATTATACAAAATGAGAAAAATTCTACCCCTACTACTAGTCCTATTTATAGGTTTTAATGGCACTTCACAAACTATAGATTTAACAGATTATAATAAGTTTTTAAAAGACCATGTTTCGCCTAAAGGCGTTGTGAATTACGAAAAGGTTTTAAAAAACATTGACCAGCTTAATAAAATAACACTTAGTTTTTCTAAGATATCTCCTAACAAAGGTTGGACCACCAGCGAAAAAAAATCGTACTGGATTAATTTCTACAATGCTAATGTTATAAAGTTGTTAGCCCAACACTATCCTTTAAAAAGTATCAACTATGTTCCTAATGCGTTTAAAGATAAAATTATAGATTTTGCAGGTACAAAAGTATCTTTAGATAATATAGAACATGAAATTTTAAGAAAACTGGGCGATCCAAGAGTGCATTTTGCGTTGTATTCTACAGCAATATCGTCGCCTATGTTAAAACGAACAGCCTACGATCCAGAAACTATTGAAGACGATTTAGGCGTTGCTACCAGTAACTTTTTAAACGACCCTACTAAAAATGTAATAGGCGTTGGAGAAAGTAAAATCTCTAAAACGTTCGATTGGTACAAAGATGACTTTGCAAGTTTAAACGACATCATAAACTTTATAAACATTCATTCTGGAGGCCCAAAAATTACTGAAAAAACTAAAATATCTTATATGGAGTACAATTGGAATTTACAGCGCAAGTAAATCGTATAAGTCAAGATGAGTTCTATATATGACTTTAATATTACCTTAAATTCAACATAAAAAAAACGCCTAACATTAGGCGTTTTTTGATATAATATGTTGTTGTATCTTATAAGTTAGGAATGATCAATTCTTGACCAGGTTTGATAAGGTCTGGATTGTCTAATATATCTGTATTGGCTTTAAAAATAGCTTGGTATTTCGATGGGTTATCGTAGTATTGCTTAGCAATTTTACCAAGTGTTTCCCCGCTTTGTACAGTGTGTCTGTGGTATACGCTTGTATCTGCAACTTCAATATTTGCCATGATATCTGAAGGATTCTCACCACCAACAGCTTTTATCTTATCCCAAATTAAATCTTTTTCATACTGTGTGTTTGCAGTACCATGAATTTGTAATTGACCATTTTCTTCTTTTACATCTCCATTTTGAATATTTAATGCTTCTCCTAATTCTAGGACATCTTGATATTTCGCTTTTGCTGTCATTTTTTTGATTTTAAAATTTAATGATTACAATATAGTAAAATTTCTGAATTAGAAATTGAATTTTCAATGCAGTTTTTAAGATATTCCTTTATTTTTTTCGCGTACAGCTAGGATTATAAACCTGTATTCACTTTGCTACTTTTAAATAGAAAACCTCTTTATGAAGACCTGTAAATCCTAAGTTTATGAAGACTAATGACATGCGAAAGAAGGCTTATATAAAGGCTTTGCTAATTTTAAGTTTATAAATCTCGTAAATTACACTCAAATTGTTTCTAAATGGTATAACACCCTTAAAATATGAGGTATTGCCATAAAGTTCTAACAGCAGCCAAAAATAAATACCATAATTAGGCTAATTACTTGAAAATATGTATTTTTGCACTCCTTTTTAGCGCCTTATTAAAAAGATGAAAAGGGAATCCATAAATATATGTTATAACACTTCTGTGTATTAGGCGTTTAACTTTTTAAAATATACAGAATACAAATATATTCATCAGCAAATGGCTGAAAACGAAAAACAAGCTGAAAACCAAGTAGCGGTAGAAGCTCAAAAACAAGCGGCTCCAGTAGCATCTGAAGCAAAAGCAAATCCTGAAAAGTTTTTAAAAGAGTTTAACTGGCACAATTACCAAGAAGGTATTGATGAGGTAGACGATAAGCAACTTCAAGAATTTGAGAAATTAGTAGCAGAAAACTTTGTAGATACTTTAGACGACGAAGTTGTTGAAGGTAAAGTAATTCACATTACAGACAGAGATGCCATTATCGACATCAACGCAAAGTCTGAAGGTGTTATTTCATTAAACGAGTTTCGTTACAACCCTAACTTATCAGTAGGCGATAAAGTAGAAGTATTAATTGATGTTCGTGAAGACGCAACAGGACAATTAGTATTATCTC
>CAZLTR010000293.1:0-3887 GCA_964562415.1 uncultured Hyunsoonleella sp.
CAAGACCTTTGTTTAATTGCCGTTTCCTAACCCCAGAGCATACCCCAGAACAACAAGCAGAACGCAGAGCTATTGCAGGATGGTAAACAGCCCTACTGCGTTAGGGATTGCAGCGGTTACCCCACAGCCTGAGATAGCCCCTGTCGCTTAGCGCAGGGGCTATAGAAGTGCGAGGCGTATGAGCGTAAAGCCCGACCCTTGGGGAACGCCCAAACTCAAACCAACAGAGCGTTTATACGCTTAAAAATAGAGAGATCTTTATGTAAGTGCCTTGTAATAATTGAAAATTTAGTATCTTATAATCCCAAATACGGATCAAATTTATAGCTTATCCAAAACGTGACCACACTTTGCATCCCCCCTCTGGTTGTACTGCTGCTACAGCTTAGTTATGTGTGCGCTGTGGGTGTGCTAGACCAACAGCTCTCTACACCATGAAAACAGTTATCTACCTATGTTGCATTGTATTATGCTTGTGCAGTTGCAACGAGCCAAAGGCAAAACTCCCCGAAAATTTCGATTATGGCAACACAAGTAATGGCTTGTATACCAACAGCTACTTTAATCTGGAGGTTGAGTTTAATCCGCATTGGACACTGCAAAACAAACAACAAATTGACGATCTCATCGAGTTGCATACCAAAACCTCTGGCAAAGATGCCAATTTTAAAGCCATAATTGAGGCCTCTCAAATTCATACCGCCTACCTGCTTACTATTTTTAAATACGATATGGGCAGTGCGGTGGCCTTTAACCCTTCTTTCATGGTTATTGCAGAAAACCTGAATAATTTTAGTGGTATAAAAAACGGTAAAGACTACCTATTTCATGCCAAAAAGCTCATGCAAAATACCGAAATGCAATACAGCTTTAAAACCCCTGTGAAAGAACGTAACATAGGTACTGCACAGTGTTATGTTATGGAAACTCAACTTGATTTAGGAGGCACTACCATAGTACAAGAATACATGTCTACCGTGCGCAAAGGCTTTAGCTTGTCTTTTGTGCTTACTTATGCTACAACAGAAGAGCGTGACGCCCTGTATGCCATTATAGGATCTATTAAAATGTAAATACTAGTCCTCTTGCTCAGGATCTGTTTTAGGCTTTTTGGGCTTGGGCAAGCGTTTGGCCTCTTTTAAACTTTTATGAATTATCCACTCCAATTGACCGTTCACACTTCTAAACTCGTCATCGGCCCACTGCTCTATCTTTTTAAAGACCTCGGGATCTATACGAAGTACAAACGATTTTCTTTTACTCAAAATTAAGCATTTAAAGTTCCGGCATTTACAACAGGTACAACTTCTTTGTCTCCACAAAGTACCACCATAAGATTGCTTACCATGGCCGCTTTTTTGTCCTCATCGAAATCGATAATATTATCTGTAGACAATTTACTTAAAGCATCTTCTACCATACCTACTGCACCTTCTACTATTTTTTTTCGCGCGGCCACTATGGCAACGGCTTGTTGGCGTTTTAACATGGCACTGGCTATTTCGGGAGCATAGGCCAAATACCCTATACGCGCTTCCATAACACATATGCCTGCAATGGCTAAACGTTCTGTAATTTCCTGCTCTAAAGCCTCATTTACAGCATCCATGCCCGATCTTAAAGTCAACTCGGCAGCTTCGTTCTCAAAATTATCATAAGGATAAGAGCCAGCCAACTTTCGCACTGCAGCATCGGTTTGCACTTTTACAAAGGCCTCGTAATCATCAACATCAAAAGCCGATTTATACGTGTCTGCAACTTGCCACACCAAAATTACGTTAATCATAATTGGATTCCCAATTTTATCATTCACTTTCACCTTTTCACTGTAAAAATTTCGGGCGCGTAAGGAAATACGCTGTTTGGTATAAAATGGCAGCACCCAATGAAATCCATTATCTCGAACCGTCCCCTTATAGGCACCAAACAAAACTAACACTCTAGAACTGTTAGGTGTAACTATAAAAAAGCCCTTTCCTATAAAGATAAGTGGCACTATTAAAAGCGCAAAACCTTCATGGTTAAAATAGAGCCCTCCTAAAATCATACAAATAAAGGTGACTAATAGTACAAAAATCATAGCGTAGCCATTTAAGGCCTTAATAGGTTGTTCTTTTTTCATTTTATGATATTATTTTGATATCACAATGATACAAATAAAATATGATATAACCAGTTTAAGCCTGTCACTATTTTTACATACACATACTAACCGTCTTTTAAAGTTGTCCCTTTGTTTACTTGTGCTTAGCCTTTATAAAAACAAATAAAACACACAGATTATCAACGAATTACAGGTCTTTAAAACCCATCTTCAACAGGCAGGAGCACATTACAAAGCAGCAACCGAAAACCTACCACAGATGCTATACCAAACCTCCTCTAATAAGAGCAATATCTGAGTCGCCCTTAGCTTAGCAATCATATTTATACTAAAAAACACACAAAATAAAGTGGTATTTTTGACACATTACTAAAAAATAACCGTCTAAATTATGAAAACAACAATTTTAATGCTGTTTGCAATGCTAACCACATTGGCAGCACACACACAAACCATTAGAGGTACAGTTACCAACACACAGGGCCGGCCCATAGCCAATGCCTTAGTATGCCATCGCGACAACCCCACTACCTTTACCAAAACAGCCCGTGATGGTAGTTATACCATCTCGGGCAACAGCAATACCCGACTACGAGTTGCTGCGCTTCGTTTTGAAACCATCCCTAATTATAAGGTGTCTAGCACAAGCGCCGCCAACATTCGCCTAGCACCAGATCCATTACTCAATACAGATGTGTTTCACATTAGTTTCGACCACTTGCGCGCTGGCAATCGCTATACTAAAAATGAGCTCAAAGCCGATTTTGACCTCTCTTATAGCAAGGGGGTCTACGATGGTAGAGCACAAACTGACCGTACCAGTGTGGATTACAACGAGAGCAGAGACCCTAACGGCGTATCTTTAAAAGTGCGCTTTCCTAAAAGGAAACTTAAAACCGACGACTCTGGTATCGATACTAGAATAGATTTGGAAGGGAACTTTAAGTCGAACACCTTTCAGTCGGAAGACCTATACCTCTCCTATTGGGTAAAGTTTAGCGACAATTTCGAGTTTGATAAATGTGGAGGCAAACTGCCCAGCTTAGGCGGCTCTACAGTAAACTCTAGAGAAGACCGCTGGAAAGGCCGCATCATGTGGCGCAAAGGGGGCAGCATTCAATTTTATATGGAACTGCCAGACCACCGTTTTAATGCCAGTAATGATGAGCGTTTTTGGGGCGAACAGATCAAAAATGGCAAAGGCGTTTGTGATTTTGAATACACGCCTTTTTTAAGCAGCCCAGGTTGGCATAATATTGAGCTGCACTACAAATTTGAAACGCCTGGCCAAAATGATGGTATATTTGAAGGCTGGGTCGATGGTGCTAACTTTAATGTCATGGATGCCTCTGTTTTTGACAATTACCGCCCTGCTGGAACCACCAGAGAAAACATTACCATTAATACCATTGTATTAAGCGCCTTTTTAGGAGGCTCTGATATTGATGATTACGGACCTACCGAAGACACTTTTGCTTGGTTTGATGAATTTAGAGTGTCTAAAACCCGTATTAACGCTTGGCGTACCTATAACAAAAGCAAAGCCTTAAAACACAAAACAATAAAGCCCCTGCCCTTTGTGGTTACTCCCAACCCTAGTACTAACGGTATATTTAACCTTAGTACGGCTAGCCCCTGGGAAGTTTATAATTTGCTAGGCATTGCCATAGCAAAAGGCCAAGGTACTACGGTAGACCTTAGTGCTGCCTCTGGAGGCACTTACATATTACATGCCGCAACGCACACACAAAAACTAATTATTCCATAACCTTAAACCCCGCAA